>JAYVCG010000218.1:0-3663 GCA_043750075.1 Acetobacteraceae bacterium
CACTTCATGCATGGTGGTGGTCATGGGCAAGAAAAATGGGCATATCCCCTCCAATACCAATACCGGCACTCCGGCCATCTGAATTTTTACCCAGAGCCAAACTGTCTATCTCAAGGTAGCACTCTCCTGTCCGTTATCATGAGCGGATTGCACAGAGTAATTGGGCGCGGTGACGGGTAGCGTTCCGCCGGGCGGTTCCAGGCGCGGGGTGCGCGGAAAGCAGACGTCTGGAAAACGCGGGCACCGTGTGCCATGGTGAGACCCAAAGAACCGGAGGTGCGCCATGAGCCAGCTTGATCTCACCGACAACAACGTCGCGACTGAGACGCGGAAAGCCACGTCTGCCTATGTGCCGCCGCTCCAGCGCACGGAAGGGCAGCCGCCGCCCATCGCGGCGAACGGCGGCCTGTCCTATATATCGTTCGACCAGGACGGCGACGCGGGAACCGCCAAGGCGATCGAAGATGCGCTCGCCGGCCTCGCGGAGGGCGAGGGCCAGCGCGTCCTCGAGATGATCGACAAGGCCCCGCCGGGCCCGATCAAGACCAAATGGGGCCTCGCGTTCCGTGACCACGACGAGTGCGTCGCCTGGATCCGGAGTTCGAACAGCCTCAAAGCCCCCGAAGGCGGCGTGGCGTTGCCGCTGCCGTATACCGTCCATGAGCGGCCAACCTGGTCCATCGTCCCGTCCAACGCCATCTGGCGCGACCCGGCGCGCACCGGCGTCACGGCGATCCTGCGGAAGAACGAGCAGGACAACCGGCGGCGGGACCTGTTTTTCCCGCAGGTGCTGCGCGACGCGCGGCGCATCGGCGAGTATTACCCGGGCCTGTCGCCCAACAGCCCAGAATGCATGGACAAACTCGGCCTCTCGCTGGCGTACCTCGAGTCCAAATGCACGAACATCTATGATTCGGCGGAGGTGGAGCGCGTGTTCTACCCGGAGATCGAGAAGCTCCTGCTCGATTTCTTCCCGGATGCGACCGACGCGCTGGTCTATAACCACGACGTCTTCGACAAAGACTACGCGGGCGACCGCACGGAAGACCAGGACGCCAGGAACCCGGGCGTGAACGCCAATTACGCCATGCTCGTGCACAACGACCTGAACGACAACAGCGGCCGCGTGCGCTGTCGCGAACTGCTCACCAGGAACCTGCGGAACTTCGGGCGCACGCAGAACTACACCGGGGAAGAGGCCGACGCGAAGATGTCGCGCCGGTTCATGTCGATCAATCTCGCCAGGCCGATCGAGACAGTCGAGCAGAACCCGTTCGTGCTCTGCGCCTGGCCGTCCTTCGCCGACCAGCCGTATATCACCAATTACCGGATCTACGACGACCGCGTCGGTGAGACCACGCGCTTCACGTACCGTCCCGGCCACGAGTGGTATTGGTTTCCCCGGCAGAAGCCCAACGAGGTCTCGATGCTCAAGTGCTATGATTCGGTGACCGACGGCTCTGTCTCACGCTGGTCGTTCCATACCGCCTGCGTGGATCCGACCGCGCCCGCTGACGCGCGATGCCGCAAGAACGTCGTCGTCCGGTCCTTCGTCTTCTTTTAAGAAGACGGGAGGACGTGGCGGGCGGAGGGCCGCGGCACTGGCCGTGTCCCCGCGCGCCGGCCATCGGGTGCTCCATTCCTTGCCAACAGTGCGCCAAAGCGGCGGCTGGCAGACCGGCGGCGATCCAGGTTATACTGCCCCCGGTCCAGGAACCTCCGGCCGCCCGATCCCACGCGGGACGGCGGACCGGCTCAAACGTCCAAAGGGGCCGGAAGGCTTATCATGGGAGATGTGCGCATGAACGACAGAGTGCAAACCGCGCGTGAGCCGTCCGCGAAGATGGCCACCGATTTCGACGCGATCGTCATCGGCGCCGGGGTCTCCGGCCTCCATCAACTCTACCGCCTGCGCGAACTCGGCCTGACGACGCGAGTGTTCGAGGCTGGCTCCGGTGTCGGCGGCACCTGGTACTGGAACCGTTATCCCGGCACGCGGTTTGACTCCGAAAGTTGGACCTACGGCTACTCCTTTTCTCAGGAACTGCTCGACGAATGGGACTGGGAGGAGCATTTCGCCGGCCAGCCGGAAACCGAGCGGTATCTGAACCATGTCGCCGACAAGTTCGACCTCCGGCGCGACATCCAGTTCAAAACCACCGTCACCGCCGCGCATTACCAGGAAGACAGCCGAAGCTGGAAGGTCACGCTGGACAACGGCACTCATTGCACCGCGCGGTTCCTGATCACTGCGGTCGGCGTGCTGTCGGCGTCTGTTCTGCCGCGCATTCCCGGCGTTGAGAGCTTCAAGGGCCAGTCCTGCCACACGCATGACTGGCCCAAGGAACCCGTCAGCTTCGCAGGCAAGCGGGTCGCGGTGATCGGCAGCGGCGCCACCGGCATCCAGGCGATCACGGAAATCGCCAGGACCGCAGGCCACCTGACCGTGTTCCAGCGCACCGCGCAATGGTCGGCGCCGTTGCACAACTCCAAGGTCACGCCCGAGGAAATGCGCGAAATCCGCGAGAACTACGCCGATATCTTCGCCCGCTGCCAGGAAACCGTCGGCTGCTTCATCCACGCCACCGACCCCCGCTCGGTGTTCGAGGTGACGGAAGAAGAACGCGAGGCGTTCTGGGAAAAACGTTACGGTGAGCCAGGATTCGGCATCTGGATGGGCAATTTCCGCGACGTCCTGACCGACCGTGAGGCCAACAAGCTGATGTCCGCCTATCTGGCGCGGAAGATCCGCCAGCGCGTCAAGGATCCGGCGGTCGCGGAAAAGCTGATCCCCAAAACGCACGGCTTTGGCACGCGCCGGGTGCCGCTGGAAAGCGGCTATTTCGAGGTTTACAACCAGCCGAACGTGAAACTGGTTGATCTGACCGAAACGCCGATCGAGCGCATCACGCCGGAGGGTATCCGCACCTCGGACGCCGATTACCAGTTCGACACGATCATCTACGCGACCGGCTTCGACGCGATCACCGGTGCGTTCGATCGTATCGACATCAGAGGCATGGGCGGCGTGTCGCTGAAGGACAAATGGGCCGGCGGGCCGGTGACGCTGCTGGGTATTCTGATTGACGGGTTCCCGAATTTCCTGATGGTGATGGGCCCGCACGCCGGCCTTGGCAACTTCCCGCGGGCGGTGGAATACACGTCCGACTGGGCCACCGCGCTGATCCGCCACGCGCGCGACAACGGCATGACCCGCGTGGATGCGACGCCCGAGGCGGCGAAAGCCTGGACCGATCACGTCATCGAAACCAACGAGGGATTGCTGTTCACCGAAGTCGACTCCTGGATGACCGGCATCAACCGCAACCTGGAGGGCAAACAGGTCCGCCGGGTCATGCGCTACAGCGGCGGCCATCCGGCGTTCCGCCAACGCTGCGACGCGGTTGCGGCGGGGGGCTATCGGGAACTGTCGATGACGTAGCGGTCAGAACGGCGGCGGGCAACCGGCGCACACGCGCCGCCCATCAAGGTTAAAGCATTCCCCGATAAGGTTGATGGTATCCTCCGTCCACGCGCGAACCCGAAAAATCGAAATCGCCAAACCCCGTCGTTTGGGCCACCCTGGCTGGTTCGGGTTTTCCGGCTTCCCGCGTGAGCGGGCTATATCCCGAGTGGCGGAAATAGTTGGCGCATTCCGTGGGT
>JAYVCG010000219.1:0-28244 GCA_043750075.1 Acetobacteraceae bacterium
GATCGATCGTGAAACACCAAAGGATCTTGATCTGCATCTCATCGCTGACAATTATGGAACGCACAAACATCCCGCCGTGAAAGCATGGCTCGCGCGGCATCCGCGCTTCCACATGCACTTCACGCCAACAGGAAGTTCATGGATGAACATGATCGAGCGGTTCTTCGCCGATCTTACCATGGATGTCGTGCGCGATGGGAGTTTTACCTCTGTGCCCATGCTGGCGAAAGCCATCGAAGTCTATCTGGCCGAAAGAAACGCCAACCCCAAACCCTACCAGTGGAAAGCCAAAGGGGCAGATATCCTCGCCAAAATCGCTCGCGCCAAAGAAGCACAGTTAAAACAAGCCACTTCAATGACAGGAGACTAGCGGGTCGCCGGATACCCTGGCGTAGGCCCTTCGGGCACCTTGCCAAGGTTGGGGTCGAGGGTTCGAATCCCTTCGCCCGCTCCAGGTTTTCTCAAGAGAAATCACAGGATTGTGACAAGGCCACCGTGAGGCGGCCTTTGTTGTTTTGAGCCGTGGTGTCCACCGTGGGCACCCATTCCCGCCTGCACTTGCGCGGTGAGGGGTATGCTGGAAACAGCCGTGTGCCGCTGGTTCAGCCGTGGGACATCCGTTATGTCGTCAGCAGCATCCCCCATGGCGCCGCCCAGGGCTTTATGATCTTCGACCCGGCTGCGGATTGAAACGTGATCCGGATCCGCGTTGGCCATCGTGCGCCCACATCCATGACGGGTTCGACGAATCCAAGAAGATCACCGCCGATTTCCGTCACCGGGCGTTGCGCCACCATGCCGAGGGCATCTTCATGGCGAAGACCATCTTCGGGCGGACCGTCACCCTCTCCACCGGCCCCGTGGTGCCCACCAGGCTGATTGGCGAGCAACATGTCCAGGAAGACCTTGGCTTCATCCCGTCCTTCGCCGGCTGGGTGAAGGCGATCCGTCCGGAGCCATGGATGGGCCGCTCGCGGGTTCGCCGCGCGAAGCAAAGCGGCGGCGGCATCTGACTGGCGTACCTCAGCGAAGGGCGCGGCATGGAAGGCACCGATCCAGAATGACAGCGCTACCGCTCGCGCCCGCCCTTGTCCCCTCAACCGGAGGATGGTCCCGCGCTGCCCGTGCTGCCAGTGGCGGAATAAGGTGTTAAATTCATGACACAGTAAGATTTAGGGCGTCTCCTGACATAGCCGCGCTCCGCGGGTCACGCGCCGCCATTCATGCACATGTTCTTGGGCAAGAACCATTCCTGGCTTGCCAAAAAAACGGGCAAAGGCCTGTGCAAAATGGATCAGGCGGCGGGAAGCGGACTTTCTGGCCAAAATACACCTATAAGTTGCATTCATCGGTGGAGTTTCGGGCGCCAGGCAGCGGAGTTTGCAAGTGGCTCTGATGTTTACTTTAACAGGTCATGGCCGTATGATGAGCTTGTGTTTATGTCAGAGGGGAGTCCAAAGCATGGCGACGTTCACATGGCAGCCAATCTCTGGAACAAAAGCATGGGAAACGACGGGTGCTGGCGGCTGGGGCGGCACACCGGATTTCACCGCCGCGGTCGCCCCTGACGATTATGTGGTCGGCGGCACCGGGACGCTCACCATTAATCAAATCAGCGTCGATCCAACGATTGACTCGGTCAATAAACTCACCGTGACCAATCCAAACGCCAGGCTGGTGCTGTCCCCTCTGGTGAACGTCGCGAACGTGCTGGTGAGTTTCAACGTCGCCTCGTCATTGACGATGAACGCCGGCACGATTGACCTGGGCGATGGTCCGTCGGTCCTGTCGATGGCAACGGGTTCCACGATTTCGCTTGGCGCCGGCGCCGTTCTCACCACGGGCGCCAGCGCGACCGCCGATGTCGGGATCGACACCCCGCTCGCGGGCGTCGTCACGATCACCGGCACGGGAACCATCATCGCCGCCAATGGAATTTTCAACATTGGCCCAGGCATCACGATCGCCGGTGGCGCTGGCAATGATCTGCATTTTCAGATCAAGAACAACGCCACCATAGAAATTGAGGACAAGGTTCTGGGCGGTACATTCACGTTTGAGAACGCGAATGGCGGCGCCCAGTTGTCACTGCTTGGCGCGTTGCCGGCGGGCAAGTTTCCGGCGACGATCGTTGGGCTGCAGAATAATGGCGCTCACAATGATCTGCTGTTCCCCACCACGGTGAACTCGGCGGTGATCACCAATGCCTCGGCCATCGGCGCCAATCTGGTCATCAACAATTCGACGACCTTTGCCCTGGCCGGAGACTATTCTGGCTCGACGACGACCGGGGTTTCAGGGACCGCCGTGACCGGATTTCACGTCTTTGTCACCTGTTATGCCGCTGGTACGGCGATCCTGACCGAGACTGGTGAAACCGCGGTCGAGGCGATCCGCGCGGGCGACGCCGTGGTGACGGTCGCGGAAGGCCGCCGGACGGTGAGGACCGTCGAATGGACCGGCGAACGCCGCGTCGATTGCACCCGTCACCCAAGACCGGAGCAGGTCTGGCCAGTGCGTGTGCGCGCCGGCGCGTTTGGGGAAAAAATCCCGCATCGCGACCTTTGGCTATCGCCCGATCATGCCGTGTTCGTGGAAGGTGTTTTGATTCCAATCAAATATCTAATCAACCACTCCACCATCGCGCAAGTGCCGGTGAATGAAATCACCTATCACCATCTCGAGCTGGCACGGCATGACGTTCTTCTCGCCGAGGGATTGCCGTGCGAAAGCTATCTCGATACCGGTGATCGCTCGAATTTCGACAACGGCCACGAGGTCATGCGGCTGTTCCCCGATTTCTCAACTCTTGCGTTCGGTTCCGTGAAACTCTGGGAAGCCGCGGGCTGTGCCCAATTGATCGTGCATGGCCCCGTACTTGAGAAAGTCCGCGATTTTGTTAAAACGCGGGCTGTCGCCATGGCGCGGCGGGTTTTGCCGGAAAGCGATGCGGACAACCACTCAGCAGACTTCGGCCACTCAGACCCTGGCCACTCAGACCCTGGCGCGCGGGAATGGCCCGCTTTTTCAGGAGCGGCGTGGCGGGCGTGAAACGGATGCCTTGACGGCGAGAACTGAAAATTCACCACGAAGCCGCGGAAAACAGCGCGAAGGCCACTAAAATTCCTGGTTTTTGGCCTTCGCGGGGCTCGTGGCCCCGTGGCGTGATCTCTCCTGAACACCGGCACGACTTCCATCGCGAATCGTGTGTGTTTTACCGCGCGTCCACTGGCATGAACAAAGGACGCGCGGCTTCGTTGGGTTCCGGTATCGTCGTACGGAAAACGTATGCACGATGACCACCGTATAATGCCAGCGTGCCTAAAGTGACACATGCCGTTATCCCCTGGCCTGACCGGGCCACCCGTATCAGCACCGTGCCGGCAGATCCCCGGGCCGGGGGATGACGGTGAAGTGCGGGTACGTCAGCGGTTTGGTCAGTTGGTATAAGCCAGGGTTCCTCATGAGGCCAAAGGACGTTCCCTCGCGCGAATCAATCCGGAAGTAACAACCTCTGGATGTGGAATCCAAGGCGGCCCAGTGGCCTGCCATGCCCATATCATCCCATATTATAAGGTACGGCCATCATGAGGCACGACGTCGCTTTCCGGCCCCGGTGTGCATGTTTTTTTGGTCGAAGGCCGGTGAAGAGCGTGCCAATCGCGAGAACCACGCGCGGACGACACCAGGGTTCAGCAAGCAGCCGGACAGCGCACCGTGCTGTCTGGATAAGGTATGTATTTGAAAAAATTCATAAAAAAACCACTTCACCCTGGAGCCAATGTCTCAGCCACCGTGTCCGCCATGGCGGTGCCCCACGCATTACCTCAGGAAACAGACCCGTTTCAGACTTTCGGGGCTTTGTCGCGGGATTGCTCACATATTTCTTGCAAATATGTAATGCATGAGTTAATTGGGAGTTAAGAAAATAATCCATGCGGGGCTCTCGGCGCGCGCTAAAAATGCACTGGCGCCACCCGGTTGATCAAACCTGGCGTGCGGAACGTCTGAGTTGTTAGTACTCCAGGCGTACAGACCAATCGCGTATCTGTTTGTGTTCTGGAGGGGAATTCCCATGATGCGGTGGATAGTGTCATCGAGTCTTCGTTTAAGGACGATGATCGCGGCGGTCGCGGCCTTGCTGCTGATCGCGGGCGGCTGGCACCTGCGTAACGTGCCGCTTGACGCCGTTCCGGAATTTTCCCCGCTCTCGCTACAGGTCAAGACGGAAGCGCTTGGTCTGTCGGCCGGGGAAGTGGAATCGCTCATCACCGTGCCAATGGAAGCGGATCTGTTGAACGGTGTGCCGTGGGTCAAATCCATCGAGTCGGAGTCGATGACCGGGGTTTCCTCGATCGAGTTGTTTTTCGTGCCTGGCACCGACCTCATCCAGGCCCGCCAGATGATCCAGGAACGGCTGGTTCAGGCGCACGCGCTGCCGAATGTCTCAAAACCCCCGCGTTTGTTGCAGCCCATCGCCTCGGCCGCGCGCATCATGAACATCGGGCTGAGTTCGAAAACCGTCTCCATGATCGACATGTCGGTGCAGGCGCAATGGACGATCGTGCCCCGCCTGGTCGGTGTTCCCGGTGTCGCCAACGTCACCGTGTGGGGACAGCGTGAACGGCAATTGCAGGTGCTGGTGGACCCGAAGCGGTTGCATGGCGCGAAAGTCACGGTGGAACAGATCGTCAAGACCGCCGGGGAAGCGGTATGGGCGTCCCCGCTGACCTATCTGAGTTCTTCCACCCCCGGCAGCGGCGGTTTCATTGACACGCCCAATCAGCGGCTGAACATCCGGCATGTCTCGCCAATCGTGACAGCGAAAGAATTCGCGAAGATTCCAATCCACGGCACGACAACGGCTCTGGGCGATGTCGTCAACGTGGTGGAATCGCACCAGCCGCTGATCGGCGACGCGATCATCAAGGGCGGGCCCGGCCTGTTGCTCGTCATCGAGAAATTCCCCGATTTCAACACGGCGGAAGTCACACGCGGCGTTGAAGCGGTGCTGGAGGACATGCGCCCTGGCATGAGCGGAATCGAGATCGACACGGGTATTTACCGTCCGTCAGGCTTCCTCAACCAGGCAACGAGTAATCTGTCGAAGCGTCTGCTCATCGCGGGCATTCTGGCGATCGTGGCGTTCTGCGCGTTTCTGGGCAGTTGGCGCGCGGCTTTCATTGGTCTGGTGGCGATGGCGGCCTCGCTGATGGCGGCGGCGCTGGTGATGCATGCCCGCGGCGTGAACTTCAACATGATGGTGCTGGCGGGACTGGTGCTGGCGGTCGGCGTGATCATCGATGACTCCATCATCGACATCGCCAATGTCAGGCGCCGGCTGGGGGAGCCGCGCTGGCGGCGGCCCGGACAACCATCCGGCCATGCGATCATGCGCGCGATCATTGAATCGCGGGGGCCGGCGCTGTACGCGACGCTGATCCTGGTAACCGCGGTTCTGCCAATCCTCTTCATGAAGGGTTTGTCCGCCTCGTTCTTCCAGCCGATGATCGTGTCCTATCTGACCGCGATCATCGTTTCGATGCTGGTGGCCATGATCGTGACACCGGCCCTGACCTTGTTGCTGAGTCCTAACGAAGAGCCGATGGGAACGGGCGACCCGGCGATCATGGGCGGTTTGCAACGGAGCATCGGCGACGCCGCGCGAACGGCGTCGCGCTCCATGGGACCGGCCGCCGCGCTGATGATCGCGGGCATCGTGGCGGTGTTCCTTGGCTGGACGCAGCGCGACCGCACGCTGATCCCGGTCTTCAGGGAAACCGACATCCTGGTGGAATGGCAGGCGCCTCCCGGCACTTCGCTGCCGGCGATGACCAAAGCCACCGAAACGCTCATACAGGATCTGGTGAAGATCCCAGGTGTCCGCAACGCCGCCGCCCAGATAGGCCGGGCCGCGCTTTCCTATGAGGTGGCGGATGTCAACGCGGGCGAGGTCTGGGTCAGCATCGATCCGGCCGCGCCGTATGAGGCCACCCTGGCGGCGATTCAGAAGACCGCCAATGGCCGGCCCGGTTTCACGGGCGAGGTCGAGACCTATTTGTCGAAGAAGATGCGGGAACGCCTGACCGGGGAAGACGAGACGATCACCGTCCGTGTCTATGGCCACGACATCTCCATCCTGCGGTCCAAGGCGGAGGAAGTGCGGGCCTTGCTGGCCAAGATCGAGGGCGTCAGGAAACCCAGCATCGAACAACTGGCGGAACGCCCGGCGATCGATGTGTCCGTCGATCTCGACAAGGCGCGTGAGCACGGTCTGAAGCCGGGCGATGTCCGGCGTTCCGCCTCGGCGCTGATTTCCGGCATCACCGTGGGCGCGCTGTTCCATGACCAGAAAGTCGTCGATGTGGTGGTCTGGGGCATACCGGAAATCCGCTCCAGCCTGGAGGATGTCAAAAATCTTCCGATCGAGACAGAATCCGGTGGCCTGGTGCGGCTGGCCGATGTGGCCTCCGTCACCACCGTCCTCTCGCCCAGCATCATCCGCCGTCAGGGTGTTTCGCGCCGCATCGATATCGAGGCCGAGGTCAGCGGACGTCCGCTCAGCGACGTCACCAGGGAAGTCAGCCGCCGTATCGCGGACGTCGCCTTCCCCTTCGAATACCACGCCCGCGTGCTGGGGGAGCATGTGGAGCGGAAAACAGCGCTGAATTCCCTCTACACCTACGTCGCCGCGTCCTGGATCCTGATCTTCCTGCTGCTGCAGGCGGCCTTCGGCAGTTGGCGGCTGGCCGGGCTGACCCTGCTGGGCCTCCCCGTGTCGCTCCTGGGCGGTTTGCTGGCCCTGTTCCTGCTCAGGGATCTGTCCATGCTTGGCGCCTTACTGGGCCTGTTCGCGGTGCTGGGAATCGCGGTACGAAACGCGATCATGCTGATCCGGCGCTTCCAGCAACTGAAACATCAGGATGGGGAAGAGGCGTCGCACATCGTCTCGCGCGGCGTCGCCGAGCAGTTCCAGCCGATCCTGACGACGGCGATGATCACCGCGCTGGTCGTGCTGCCCTTCGCCGTGTTCGGCAACATCGCGGGTCTGGAGATCGCCAATCCCGCCGCCCTGGTGATCCTGGCTGGACTGGTGACGTCAACACTGTCGAGCCTGGTGGTCATCCCCGCGCTCTACACACGGTTCGGCATCAACGCGACGGTTGACAGTCTGGCGATGGCGCGAGAGTCCGCCTGAGGCCCCGCGCGTGACACAAACAAAGGAACGCTCATCATGTCATTGCTTCGTCAGACGGTGATCACGGGGTTTCTGATCGGAGGAACCATGATCGGGGCGCCGGCGCCGGCGCACGCTGAGGAAGTGGCGCGCACGCATCTGGAAAAACCCTATCGCATGGAGGCCATTCCCGGCTCCACCGTGAAACGTATCGTGTTCACGCAAAAGGCGGCGCAACGGATTGACGTGCGAACCGGACAAATCAGTCAGGACGGCAGGGGCCGGTTGATCGCGCCGTACGCGGCGGTGTTCTACGATCTGAAAGGGGCCACCTGGGTTTACACCAACCCCGAGCCACTCACGTTCATCCGTCACACGGTCACCGTCGTAAGCGTCGAGGACGACAAGGCCGTGCTGACCGAAGGCCCCCCGGACGGCACGCATGTCGTGACGCTCGGTGTCGCTGAACTCTACGGCACCGAACGTGGCGTCGGCCACTGACAGCGGAAGGAAGCCCAGACCATGATGCGCTGGATCATTGGATCGAGTCTTAGGTTCCGCTATATCATCTTCGCGTTGAGCCTGGGCCTGATGTATTTCGGGTTCCAGCGTGTCCGCGACCTGCCGGTGGACGTGTTTCCGGAATTCGCGCCGACACGGGTGGAAATTCAGACGATCTGCCTGGGCCTGTCGCCCGCCGAGGTGGAAGCCCTGGTCACCGTCCCCCTGGAGAACGTGATCAACGGCGTTCCCGGCATCGCCGATCTGCGGTCGAAATCGGTGCCGCAACTGTCCTCGATCACCGCCATCTTCAAACCAGGGGTCAACGAATTCCTGGCCCGGCAAATGGTGGCGGAACGCCTGGCCATCATGACCAACAGCCTGCCCACCTGGGCGGCGCCACCGCACATGATGCCGCCGCTGTCCTCGACCAGCCGCGTCATGAAGATCGGCATCACTTCACAGACCCGTTCGGTGATGGATTTGTCGATGCTGTCGTACTGGACGATCCGCGCCCGGCTTCTGGGCGTGCCCGGCGTGGCCAACGTGGCGATCTGGGGCGAGCAACTGAAGATGTTGCAGGTCCGGGTCGATCCGGACAAGCTTGAGAAATACCGCCTCACCCGCGATCAGGTGCAGGAAGCCGCGGCGGACGCGCTGGATGTTGGGCTGCTGCGCTATTCCGGCGGCGCGCATATCGGCACCGGCGGGTTCATCGATACCCCGACGCAGCGCCTGGAGGTCAGGCACACCCTGGCGTCCACGACACCGGAGACCCTGGCGCGGGTGCCGCTCGCGAAACGTGACGGCAGGCAACTGGTGCTCAGCGATGTGGCGACCCTGGAATGGGGCCCTCAGGGCATGATCGGCGATGCCGTCATCAATGACGGGCCGGGCCTGATGCTGATCATCGAGAAATTCCCTTGGGGTAACACGCTGGAAGTCACCCGCGGAGTGGAAGCCGCCCTGGAGGCGATGAAGCCCGGCCTGCCGGATGTCGAGATCGACACCAGGATTTTCCGCCCGGCGTCGTTCATCGAGGTATCGGTCGATAACCTCTCGCACGCCTTGTTGCTTGGATGCGTTTTGGTCGTTCTGGTCATCGGCGCGTTCCTGTTCGAATGGCGGACGGCGCTGATTTGTGTGCTGGCGATTCCCCTGTCGCTGCTCGCCGCCGGGCTGATGCTCTGGGCCATGGGTTCGTCGATCAATGTCATGGTGCTCGCGGGCCTCGTGATCGCGCTGGGTGTCGTGGTCGATGACGCCATCCTGGACGTTGAGAACATCATGCGGCGATTGCGCCAGTACAGGCGTGAGGGCAGCACCCGCACGACGGCCAGCATCATTCTTGAAGCGTCGCTGGAAGTGCGTAATCCGATCTTTTACGCGACCCTGATCGTCCTGGTCGCGGTGCTCCCCGTGCTCGGCATGCAAGGCTTGTCGGGGGCGTTCTTCAAGCCGTTGATCATGTCCTATTCGCTGGCGATCGCCGCCTCGCTGCTCGTGGCGGTCACGCTGACTCCGGCTTTGTGTCTGCTGCTTTTAAGGAACGTGGGGGATCAGGATCACGGCTCACCGCTCGCCAACTGGCTTGGCCGCCATTATGTGCGCGCCCTGGGCCGGATCACGCGCACGCCCAGAGCCGCTTATGTGACGGTTCTGCTGGTGACGGGAACCGGCATCGCCGTCTGGCCCCTCCTGGGACACCAGTTGCTGCCCGATTTCAAGGAGCGCGATTTTCTGATGCATTGGGTCACCGACCCCAGCACATCGCATCCGGAAATGCTGCGCATCACGCAACGCGCCAGCCGGGAACTGCGCTCGATCCCTGGCGTGCGAAACTTCGGCGCGCACATTGGCCAGGCCTTCCTCGCGGATGAGGTCGTCGGCGTGAACTTCGGGGAGAACTGGATCAGCATCGACCCCGCGGTGAACTATGAGAAAACCATCCGCGCGATCGAGGAACTGGTCGAGGGCTATCCCGGACTCTATCGCGACCTGCAAACCTATTTGAAGGAACGCATGCGTGAGGTGCTGACGGGATCAGGAGAAGCCATCATCGTCCGCATTTTCGGCTCCGACCTTGAGGTTCTGCGCGAGAAGGCGGAGGAAGTGCGTAAGGCCATGGAAAGCATCCCTGGCATCACCGACCTGAAAAAGGAACTGATCGTCGATGTTCCCCATGCCCAGGTGACGGTGGATCTGGAGGCCGCGCGCGCGCAAGGGTTGAAGCCGGGCGACGTCCGCCGTGCCTCCGGCTCCTGGATGTCGGGCGAGGAGGTGGGTGACATCTTCGTGAACGGCCGCACTCATGACGTGCATCTCTGGACGGTCGCCTCGTATCGCCATAGCATGACGTCGGTGGAGAACATGCTGCTGGACACACCGACGGGCAAATATGTGAAGCTCAAGGACGTGGCTGATATCCGTGTCGTGCCGTCGCCGAACATCATCAAGCGGGAAGCGGGTTCGCGGCGTCTCGACGTGCAGGCCAATGTCAGGGGCGGGGATCTCGCGGCGGTGGCCCAGGAAGTGGACAGGCGGATCAAGAAGATCAGTTTTCCGCTTGGGTACACGGCGATCCTGCAAGGCGAGTACATCGAACTTCGTAAGGCCCGCGACAGCTTGCTCGCTTACTCCATCCTCGCCGGTGCCGCGGTCTTCTTCCTGTTGCAACTGTCCTTCCGCAGTTGGCGCCTGGCGTTCCTGAGTTTCCTGACGCTGCCCTCCGCGCTGGTGGGCGGGATTCTGGCGAGTTACATGGCGGGCGGCATGATTTCCCTGGGATCGCTGGTCGGGTTCCTGTCCGTGCTGGGGATCGCCGCGCGCAACGGCATCATGATGATCAACCACTTCCAGCATCTGGAACGCCATGAAAGCGAGATTTTCGGAATGGACCTGGTGCTGCGGGGCGCGCGGGAGCGTCTGACCCCGATCCTGATGACGACGGGCGCGACGGCTTTGGCGATCCTGCCGCTGGTGATTTACGGCAATCTGCCGGGACATGAGATCGAATATCCCATGGCCGTCGTCATTCTGGGAGGTCTGGTCACCTCGACCTTGCTCAATCTGTTCGTGGTACCGGCGTTGTATTTGCGCTTTGGCGCGGATACCGCCGGGCCGGACGAGGCGCGTGAGGAAGCGCCCCAACTTGCGGTCGCGGGATGAGAATGGCACCGTTCAGGTCACGTCCGGGATGGCCACATCTGGGATGGCCGCATCTGGAATGGTCAGCTCCCTGGTTCCAGCCAACACGAAGGAAAAGCACGATGCGGCCCATGGCCCTGTTCACCGCGGCATTGCTCGCCACTTCCCCAGGCGCCGCGCGGGCGGCGGACAGATTCGAGAAAACCGCGATTTTCCTGGAACAAACAGTTCAGGACGCGGACGCCGAGGTGAAATTCGACATCATCGGCACGTCGGCTGCCGGTCTGTCGGCCTTACAGGTCGTGGCGCCGGATGGCCGTGTCGTCGTCGATTTCAAATCGCCCGCCTCCAAACTGGGGCTGCATCACCTGACACTGGAGTCACCTGAACCCAAAAACGACGGACGGTTGCGGGCGGATTTTCCCGAGGGTATTTATGAATTCACCGGAACGACCACGAGCGGCGATACTCTACGGGGGAAGGCGACGCTGACCCATGCGTTCCCGGCCGCCGCGACGATCGTCCGTCCGCGCGCCGATGAGGAAAAAGTGCCCGTCACGGGTCTGCGTGTCACCTGGAATCCGGTGAAGGACGCGGCGGCGATCGCGATCGTGATCGAGGACGAGAAATCCGGCGGCGATGTCAGGGCGACCTTACCGGGCAACGCGACGGGTTTCGCCGTTCCCGCCGGTTTCCTGACCGGCGGGACGGCCTACAAGCTCGCGGTGGGTACCATCGCCAAATCCGGCAACAAGACCGTGAGCGAAATCAGTTTCACGACAGCAGGCAAGAAATGACATGCGTTGCATCAAGGGATCGAGGATGACGATGACGATGAACAAGTGGTTTTTCCTCGCGCGCCGTGTGGGAATGGTGGCAGTCTGCGCGTGCGCCGTGTTGATGCCCGCCGCGGCCAGCGCCGCGGAGGACAAGAAAGATCCCATTGGCGACCTCGATGGGAAAATGGCGGGCGCCAGGATCACCAGGGGCGAGGCCATGCGCGCGGCGCTGAAAGAAATACCAGGAAAGGTCACGGATGTGACGGTCGAGAGCAAACGTGGCAAGCAGGTTTATGTGATCGAGATCGTCGCGGAGAAAAATGGCAAGGAAAACGACGTGCTCGTGGACATGCAGACCGGCGTGGTACTGGGCATCGACGATTGAGGCGGGCATTCGGATCGGAGCCGTGACAATGGACGGAACGCTGAAAATCTGGCATCCCATGGCGGTCGCGGCGGCACTGCTGTTTCCCGCCGCCGCCAGCGCGCAGGCACCGGCGGGCATGGGATCGGAAGAATTCGGCATGAGCCAACGGCAAATGGTTCAGGCCATCGAGCAGGTGGAGCAACTGATCCAGAAATGCATGCGTGATCAGGGCTTCCAGTATATCGCCGCCGATCATGAGACGGTCCGCGCCGGCATGCGGGCGGACAAGCGCCTGCCGGGTCTCTCGGAGGAAGAGTTCATCCAGCGGCACGGCTTCGGGGCGGCGACGCTTTACACCGGCCAGCCCCCGCAACTCGCGACCGGCTACAGCCCCGCGAAAGTCGGACTGGGCGAAAGGAACGTGGAGATTTTCCGCGCCCTGCCGCCCGGCGATCAGACCGCCTATAACCGCTCGCTTCTGGGCGAGGGCCAGGGCGCCACCTTCGCGGTCGCGCTGGAGACCGAGAATTTATCGCAGACCGGCGGTTGCACCCGTAAGGCGGTCGAGCAGATCTTCAAACCCGATCAGTTAAAACCAACCTATTACAACCCGCAAAACGCGCTGATCAACAATGATCCGCGGATGAAGGCCGCGTTGCGCAAATTCGCGGCCGAAATGAAGAAAGCCGGTTTCGATTACACGCATCCTGACGAGGTGGAACCAGACATCAAGACACGTCTGGCCGCGTTGACGGGCAACGGTACGATCCTGGCGGATAATCTGACGGCCGCGCAAAAAACCGAACTGAAGAAGCTTCAGGATCTGGAACGCCGCGTCGCCCTGAAAACCCATCAACTCCAGGAGCAGATTCTGACCCCGGTGGAGGAAAAGATCCAACAGGAACTTTTCCCTCGCAAGGTTCAATGAATCGCGTCATTCAGCATGGCCAGAATCACCCTCGATATACCAGACCGGAGACTGAGTTCCCCGTTGAACCCAGTCCCTGACCCAGACCGTTCTGGCGCGATTTCTCCTGGCGCGGTTTCTCCTGGCGCGGTTTCTCCTGGCACGGTTTCTACTGGCACGGCTTCTCCTGGCACGGCTTCCGCTGACATGCGCGCGGCCCGGCCGCGTCTGGCGTCCGACCGGCGCATCAATATTCTGTATGGCGTTCTGGCCTGTGTCGCCTCGGCCGCTGGCGCGGCCTGGTTCGTGGGGAGCCGGATCGAATCACCAGCCGATGTCGCGCTGCGCACCGCGCCGCCCGCGCCATCGCCAATCCTGGTGCCGATCGAAAAGCGGTTGCTCAGCACGGATGTGGTCACGCGCGGGACGGTTCGTTTCGGTTTGCCGCAACAGATTTCGCTCGCGCCTTCTCCGCTGAAAACCGGGCCGGGCCTGATCACCTCGCTGCCGCTGAAGAACACGCAAATCCAGGAAGGCGACGTGCTGCTCACCGCGTCCGGGCGGCCGGTTTTCGTGCTGAAGGGGCAAATTCCCGCCTATCGGGATTTGGTGCCCAGGCAGACGGGGGAGGATGTGCGGCAGTTGGAGGAAGCGCTTGGGCGCCTGGGCTTCAGTCCTGGACCAGTGGACGGGGTTTACGATCAGCAGACCAGCGCCGCCGTCACCGCGCTGTATAAATCCAGGGGCTGGGACGCGTTTGGCCCGACGGTCGAGCAGTTGGCCATCGCGCGGACCCTGGAACGGGAATTCGGCGATGCGATGAAAGCCAAGGCCACCGCCGCCGCCGCCGTGGCCAATGCCGCGCTGGCCGTCGATGCGGCCCGCGCGGCGGCGGCGCACGCGGTGCGCATGGCGGCGCTGGAGAACGCGGTCCGCGCGCCAGATCCCCAGGCCTCGGACCGGCGCGGGGCGTCGCTGGCGGTCCAGACCGAGCGCGCCAGGGCCGGGCACGCGAACACCGCCGCTGATGCCGAGGTCGCGGCGTTGATCGCCGACCGGGCGTTGATCGTGCTCGACCCCCGCCAGCCGGAAACCGCCCGCGCCGCCGCCGACGCCAGACTGGAAGTATCCCGCGCGGCACGGGAGAAAATCCGGCTGGAGGGCGAAACCACCGTCCGCAACGCCGAACGCGAAGCCGCCCTGAGCACGGAAAGAGGAGAAGTCGCCCGCGCCGCGCAACGGTCAGTCCAGTTGGAAGGCGAGCGCAGTGTACACGCGGCGCGGGATGCGCAGCGTCTGGCGGCGCTGGACCTGAAAATGGCGTCCGAGCGCGCGGACCAGGCCGCCACTCAACGCGATCTCACACGGCAGAAACTGGGCGTGCAGATGCCGATCGACGAATTCGTCTTCGTCCGCTCGTTGCCGGTGCGCGTGGAAGAAGTCACCGCGACGGTGGGCGGCGGCGCGACGGGTCCGCTGTTGACCGTCACCGACAACCAACTGGCGATCGATTCCGCGCTGACACTGGACACCGCCGCGCTGATCAAGACAGGGATGAAAGTCTCGATCGACGAAGCGGCACTGGGGATCAAGGCCACCGGCGTGGTCGATACCGTCGCCTCAACCCCCGGCACCCGCAATGTCGATCGTTTCCATGTTTACATGAACATCAGGGTCGCGTCCACGGCGACGCCGATCGAGGGCGCCTCGGTGCGGCTGACGATCCCAACGGAAGCGACCAGGGGCGAGGTTCTCGCGGTGCCGGTCAGTGCTTTGTCCTTGTCCACCGACGGCACATCCCGCATTCAAATTCAGAACGGCAATGCCCTGGAATACATCACGGTCCAGCCGGGGCTTTCAGCCGGCGGCTTCGTGGAGATCACACCGGTCAGCGGGTCTCTCGCCCCCGGTCAGCTCGTCGTGGTGGGCTACAACAATCCCTCCGCCAGGGAGGAGAAATGAGCGAGGCCCCGCCCATCGATCCGGATGCCGTGCTCGATTTGCGTGGGATCAGACGTCAGTTCGGCACCGATCCGGCGGTTCACGCGCTGGCTGGCGTCGATCTGATGCTGAAACGTGGCGACTGGCTGTCGATCACGGGTCCATCGGGCGCCGGGAAATCGACCCTCCTGAACATCATCGGCTGCCTGGACCGTCCGACCAGCGGCGTTTACCTCATTGATGGCGTGGACACGACCACGCTGACGGACAAGCAACGGACAGGACTGCGGGCGCACCGGATCGGCTTCGTGTTCCAGTCGTTCCATTTGCTGCCTTACCGTAGCGTCCTGGAAAACGTCATGCTGGCGGAGGTGTACCGCCGGCATCCGTTCCGCGGCCGCCAGGAACGCGCCCTGGCCGCGATCGAACGGGTCGGTCTGGGCCATCGGGCCGATTTCTCACCCTTGAAACTCTCGGGCGGCGAACGCCAGCGCGTCGCGATCGCCCGCGCCCTGGTGGGATCGCCCAGTTTGCTGCTGTGCGATGAACCGACGGGCAATCTGGATACGAAAAGTTCGGAGGTCGTGCTGGATCTTCTGGAAAAACTCAACGCCGAGGGCCTGACGCTGATCATCGTCACGCATGACGAAGCCGTCGCCAGCCGGGCGTTCCGGCGGGTGAGCATCGTCGATGGCGTGGTCAGGGACCGTATCGAGTACCCAAGGCCGCATCCGGTGACGCTCCTTCCGTCCGCCGCCACGCATGGCGGGGCGCCGCGATCGGGCATCCGGCCGCGCGACCTGTTCAATGAGGCGCTGGCCGGCATGTTCGCCCGCCCGGTGCGCATGGCCCTGACGGTACTGGGCGTGGTGATCGGGATGGGGGCCCTGGTCGCGACCGTGGGTCTGACCCGTACCGCGGGCAACCGCATCATCAGCCAGTTCGATCAGTTGGCCGCGACGGAATTGTTCGTCACGGCGCGCACCGGCGCGACAACGGGCATCGTCGATCCCAGGGCGATCCCCTGGGACGCCCCCGCGCGGCTGCGGCGGCTGAACGGGGTTGTCGCCGCCGGCAACATCAGCGAGGTCGATATCGGGGGCGCGCTGATCAGCGCGTCACCCGTGCGCGACCCGGCGAACCAGACCGCCTTCAAGCTGGCCGTGCGGGCGGCCTCGTCCGAGACGTTCCGCGCGGTCCGGGCGGTGCTGGACACCGGAAGACTGCCGGACTCGGGCCATTCCACCCGCGCGGACAGGGTCGCCGTGCTGGGACCGGACGCCGCCCAGAGACTTGGCATCCATCATGTGGAGCGATTGCCGGCCATTTATATCGGCGATCAGTTGTATCTCGTGACCGGGATCTTGCGCGATGTGGCGCGCAAACCGGAACTACTGGGCTCCGTTATCATCCCCGAGGGCACGGCGCGTCGGTATTTCGGTCTGCCCGGACCCGGAACGGTCGTGGTCGAGACGAAAATCGGCGCCGCCTACATGATCGCCGAGCAGGCGCCGATGGCGCTGCGTCCGGACGACCGCCGCGCTCTGCGCGTGCAGGTGCCCCAGGAACCGAAACGCGTGCGCGATGAGGTGTCGAACGATCTCGACGTGATGTTCCTGCTGCTAGGCGGTCTCTCCCTGATCGTCGGCGCCCTGGGGATCGCGAACATCACCCTGGTCGGCGTCATGGAACGCACTGCCGAGATCGGTCTGCGGCGCGCGATCGGCGCCACGCGCGGCCACGTGGCGGCGCAGTTCCTGCTGGAAAGCGCCGCGATGGGCGTGATCGGGGGCATCCTCGGCGCCAGCCTCGGCGTGCTGATCGTCGTCGGCGTATCCGCGTATCAGGTCTGGAGCCCGGTCCTCGATCCCCTGGCGCCGGTCGTGGCGCCCTTGGTGGGCGGCGCCATCGGGTTGATATCGGGGCTTTATCCGGCCTCACGCGCGGCAAAACTGGAGCCAGCGGAGGCATTTCGTCATTAGCACGCCATCGTCCCTCATGAGCATGAACCCCGCCGGCACGGCGCGCGCGATGGTGAATTTCGCGACGCCCGCGCGAAGGACCGCCGTGTCCGCCCATACGCGGACTGACACGCCACCGGCCGGAACGAAGCGGTCCCTGTGCGGAGCGATGGTCTTTTCGTTCTGTCTCAGCCTGGGGTTTTCCACGCCATCCCTGGCGGTGGACGACAAGGAGGTACGGGAAATGCGCCGCGCCATCCAGGAACTGATCGCGAAGAACAAGGAACTGTCGGACCGTTTATCAACGCTTGAAACCAATGGCGCTTCCACCCGGCGCGCTGAACCGGCGTCAGGCCGGGCCGGCGCGGAACCTCCGGCGGAAAAACCCGCCCGGCCAAAATCCGTGGCACGCGCGCCCGCTCCACCGGCACCCCTCCCGGCACCCCTCCCGGCACTGGCCGCGGCGCCAGCGCCACCAGTTTCTGCCGTCACGGTGCCGGCGGCGGATCGCGCCGAACTGGAGCAGCGCGTCAAGGATCTGGAACGTTCCCGGATCGCGCAGGAAAGCGCCGTTCGCACGATCATTCAGGATTCATTTTCCAAAACCGGTTCCAAAATCAACGAATTCGTTACCCTCGGTGGCGCGCTGGAGGTACTGGGCGGCCGGTCGTCGGATTTCACGGGGACGAAATTTGACAGAATCAGCCTGAACACCGCTGAACTGGACCTGGAAGTCAGGGTCAATGACTGGATGCTTGGCACGCTGGTTCTGAGTTATAATGATGGCTCGAGCGTTCTGTTCCCGACCAACCAGGGAACCAATCTTGGCGTTGACCGGATCACGGTCGATCGGGCGACGGTTTACGTTGGCGATTTACAGCGTTTTCCTCTTTACATGAAAGTCGGCCGCGACGTTCTGCCGTTCGGCACCTCGACCGGTGTGCATCGCTCGGACGTCCTGTCACTGGAAAATCCGCTGACCGTCGAGATTTTTGAAACCAAGGCCAACACCGTCGGCATCGGTTTCGCGCTGCCGACACCCAAACCCGCTCCGCCCTCACCGCCTTTCGTCGCGCCCACGGTCAATCCCCTGCTGATCAATCCGTTGTTGAGCGCGGCGGCGAATTACATTGGCCACACCCTGCCGCCAGCGCGCCGCAAGGCGCCGGTCCCCATCGCCGGGCCGGTCGAGCCACCGCCGTTCTACGGCAGCCTTTATGTTTATGACGCCAATACGGTGGAGGGCGTGAACCGGCGCTTCTCCGGCAACCTGAACGGCAGGCTCGGATATCAGGCGCGCGGCACCTGCGGCAAATCCTACAGCGAACTCACCGAAAGCTACCTCTGTCCCTGGGTTTTGGATGTTTCATTCGATTATATCGGATCTGTTTTCGACAGTAAATTTCTTCAGGATGGCTACCGGACGTTCATCCCGCGCATCGGCAAGACGCCAGGCATCGCCGCCAGCATGAAATTCAACTTTGGCCCTTTCCTGCTGGTGGGCGAATGGAACAGCGCGATCAAACCCACCCGCTTCACCGACGATGCCTCGCACCGGGTCAGCATCACGCCCTCGGCGTGGCAAATAGCCCTGGCCTACCAGTTCGACTGGAATCCATGGCTCGAAACGATCGGCTCGCGTGGCGATTACATCGCCGTTGGCTATTCACGCAGCCGCGACCTGGCCGGTGTCATGCAGGCAACGACCGGCACGCCGGCGACGGTGAGGGTCGGTTCCACGCCAGAAAGCCGCCTGACATTCACCGCCGGGGAATGGGTGCTCAATGGCGCCAGACTGGTTATCGAATATTCCCATGTGTGGGATTATCCCCGAAGCAAGGGAGGCACCGGCCGTCAGTCGGACGGCGTGTTCACGGCTTTGACCTTCGTTTGGTGAGCGCGGTCCCTGGGACCAGCGGCATATGATACAAAAAGGAGAAGCAGCATGAGAAGAATGTTCGTGGACGGCAACGGATCGCATGGCGTCTCCCGCCGTTCGTTCCTGACCCTGGCGGCATCCGGAATGGCCCTCACCGCCGGGACCATCGCGGCCCATGCGCGAACGGCGAAGCCCATCCGCCCGATGGACGATTACGCCATCGAGAAACTGGATGGCGTGCGCTTCAGCCAAAGCCACCAGATCAGCAACAAGTGGCTGCCCATGAAACCCGGCACACGCTACACGTACGAGGGCACCACGGTCGAGGATGACGGCAAGGTCGTGCCGCACAAGATCATCCTGAACATCACCGATCTGGTGAAGGACATCGGCGGCATCACCAGCCTTGTTTCCTACGATCTCGATTACAGCGACAATGAACTGGCGGAGGCCGAACTCGCGTTCTTCGCGCAGGATGACAACGGTAATGTCTGGCGTTTCGGTGAATACCCGGAGGAATACGAGGACGGAAAATTCAAGAGAGCGCCCGCCTGGATCCACGGCTATGAGGGAGCGCACGCCGGGATCATGATGAAAGCCGCGCCAAAGCTTGGCACGCCCAGTTATTCGCAGGGCTATGGGCCAAAGGTCAATTGGACTGATCAAGGAATGATATACAAGATGGGTCTTGAGATCGCCGTGCCCCACGGCCAATACAAGGATGTGATGGTGATCCGCGAAACCTCCAGATCCGAGATCGATGCGTTTCAGTTAAAATACTACTCGGAGGGTGTGGGCAACATCAAGGTAGGCTGGGAAGGGACCGGCGAAAAGAGCAAGGAAACCGTGGAACTGACCAAGGTGGAGACATTGAGCGCGAAAGAGATCGTGACTATCCGGAACAAAGCGCTGGCTCTGGAAAAAAGCGCGTACCGGCGCGGTAACACAGCTTACGCGCCAACTCCCAAATCACGAATTCTGATGACTGGCCCGACGGCCAGATAGGTATTACGGGACCGCGAAGTGCTGGCCATGGCGCTGAAGCGGAAAAAGACCGTGGTGCTGATTGTCGAAGAGGCGCACGAACTCCACCACTTCACGCTCGCCGGGCTGAAGCGCCTGACCGAGACGTTCCAGGATGGCGGCGCGAAGCTGTGCGTGCTTCTGGCCGGGTGGCCAAAACCGCGCAACGATCTGCGCAATCCCAGTCTTGAAGAAATCGGGAGCCGGACGGCGGTCTTTTCCCTGGAAGGGGTCACCGGCAGCCAGCGCGAATACGTCGAATGACGGATTGGCGCCTGCACGGCGGAGAACGTGACGGTCGAGGATGTTATCGACCCGGCGGCGCTCGACCTTCTGGCTTCACGGCCGCGAACGCCGCTGCAGATCGAGGATCATCTCACACTCGCGTTGGAGACCGGATAACAGGCGAGTGAGAAGCCAGCCAGCGAAGCCATCATCGGCTCCGTCCTGTCGAAGCAGATTGATGACCTGGAGCCGACGATGGCGCGGCACGGTTACACGGCGAAGATTCTCTCCGAATTGCCCGGCGCCAGGCAGGCTGAGATCAAGGCGATGTTCCGCCAAACGCTTGAGCCGGACCGGGCTCGCGAACTCAAGGAACAAATGCTCGCGACGGGGCTGCCGGTGTGAATGCCGGCCGCGTCGCCCAGGGCACGAAAACGACCGTTTTCCTGACCGCCAGTTGCAATCAGCGTGCGCACGCCCCGCCGATGATTGCGATCCCACGCCCGGATGTTCGCAGGTCGCTACACGTACGGGCTTCTCATGGGCATGACGCATCCTCCGGGCTGAGGATGCGCTTGTCATGATGCCGCGAGTCGCTCCCAAAAATGCGTCACTGTATTCATGGAACGGAGTACTCAGGCGCGGCGCAGCACGAACAGTCCTTGTTCGCCGAACATGTTGGCCAGCCGGGGAAACCGCCGCCAGGGCGCGCGGCGGCCTTCGTCGTCGGCGGCGAGCCATTGCTCGACCACGTAATTTTCCTGCTCGCACAGGACGAAAAAATCCTGGATCGTGCAGGGGTGAATGTTCGGGGTTTCGTACCAATGCCGCGACCAGGCCGGGGTCATCGGCATCCGTCCGGTCCACAGCAATTGCCAGCGCAACCGCCAATGACCGAAATTCGGAAAGCTGACGACCGCGCGCGCGCCAATCCGCAACATCTGCGCCAGCACCATCCGCGGCTGCTCCACCGCCTGCAAGGTGCGCGACAGCACCACGTAATCGAACGCATGGTCGGGATAATGCGCGAGATCGGTGTCCGCGTCGCCATGCATCACCGGCAGACCATGCGCGACCGCCTGCGTCACTTCCACCATGTCGATCTCGATGCCGCGCGCGTCACAGCCTTTTTCCTTGTACAGCCGCTCGATCAACGCGCCATCGCCGCAACCGATGTCCAGCACGCGCGAGGCTGGTTCGATCATCCCCGCGATCAGCGCGAGATCAAGGCGCATGTTCTTCGCCACGAACTGAACCGGGTCATGCGGGCTCATCGCCATCTCACTCCTGCGCGGCCAGCCGGGCGGCCTGATCCTCGGCGGTCAGGGCGTCGATGAATTCATCCAGTTCGCCGATCATCACGCGATCGATTTTATACAGGGTCAGGTTGATCCGGTGATCCGTCACGCGGCCTTGCGGGAAGTTGTAGGTGCGGATGCGCTCGCTGCGATCCCCCGTGCCGACCTGGGATTTGCGGTCGGCGGCGCGCGTGGCGTGCAGCGAGGCGCGCTGTTGTTCGTACAACCGGGCGCGCAGGATCTTCATCGCCTTGGCCTTGTTCTTGTGCTGGCTTTTTTCTTCCTGCATCGTCACCACGACGCCGCTGGGAATATGCGTGATCCGCACGGCGCTTTCGGTTTTGTTCACGTGCTGCCCGCCCGCGCCGGAGGCACGGTAGACGTCAATCCGCAGATCGCCTTCGTCGATCTGGACATCGACTTCCTCGGCTTCGGGCAGCACCGCGACCGTGACGGTGGAGGTATGAATGCGTCCCTGGCTTTCCGTCGCCGGCACGCGCTGCACACGATGCACGCCGGACTCGAATTTCAGCCGCGCGAACACGTTGCGTCCGGTGATTTCCGCCGAGGCTTCCTTCAGTCCACCCAGTCCGGTGTCACCGTATTCAAGAATTTCGAAGCGCCAGCCTCGGGTTTCGGCGTATTTCTGGTACATCGCGAACAATTCGGCCGCGAACAGCCCGGCTTCGTCGCCGCCAGCCGCCGGGCGTATCTCCAAAATCGCGGAACGGGCATCAGCCTCATCCCGCGGCAGCAGCGCGAGCTGAATTTCGTGTTCCAGCGCCGGGATCTTGTCTTTCAGCGCGAACAACTCGGCCTCGGCGAGTTCGCGCATTTCCGGATCGTCCAGCATGGCGCTGGCGTCCCGGCGGGCGCGTTCCGCTTCGCGCAGATCGCCGATACGGGCGACGACCGGTTCGATGCCGGACAGTTCCGTGGAGGCTTTGACATAGGTTTCACCGGACAGGCCCTGCATCAGCATCGCGCGCAATTCGTCGGCGCGCGCCGCGATCCGGTCGAGTTTCAGCGCGAGGTTCATGTCAGATGCGCGGCGATGTCCGGCAGTCGCACCGCCTCCTGCGCGCCGGTCCGTAGATTTTTCACCTGCGCCACGCCTTGCGCCAGATCGTCCTGGCCGAGGATGACGGCGGCGCGGGCGTCGATCTTGTTGGCGCGTTCCATGCGGCGGCGCAGATTGCCGCGGTAGGACATTTCCGCCCGGATGCCCGCCGCGCGCAGAGATTGGAGGATGCCGATGGCGGCGGCTTCCGCCTCATCGCCGATCGGGATCACGGCGACCGGCGCGGGGGGGACCGGAGCGGCTTCGAGCAGCATTCCCAGCCGCTCCATGCCCGCGGCCCAGCCGACGGCGGGGGTGGGGGGCCCGCCCATTTCGGCGACGAGGCCATCGTACCGCCCGCCCGCCATGACCGTGCCCTGGGCGCCGAGTTTCGCGGTCACGAACTCGAACGCCGTGTGGCCGTAGTAATCCAGGCCGCGCACGATGCGGGGGTTTTCGCGGAATGGCACGCCGAAGCACGCCAGATGGTCCTGAACCTTGGCGTAGAACGCGGCGGCGGTTTCCGTCAGATGCGGCCGGATCGTGGGGGCATCCGCGACGATCTTGCGATCCCGTTCGTCCTTACTGTCCAGGATGCGCATCGGGTTGCGTTCCAGCCGGACCAGGCTGTCCTCGGACAGGCCGGATTTGTGCGCGGTGAAGTAAGCGACCAATGCCTCACGGTAGGCGGCGCGGCTTTCCGGATCGCCCAGGGTGTTGAGTTCCAGCACCGTGTCAGCGTGGACGCCAAGGGCTTTCAGGATGTCCCAGCCGCAGGCGATCACCTCGGCGTCCGCCAGAGGCTCCGATGGGCCGATCAATTCGATCCCGATCTGGTGGAACTGGCGGTAGCGGCCTTTCTGCGGCCGTTCGTAGCGGAACATCGGACCGGCGTAGAACACCTTCTTCGGCAGCGATTGGGTCAGCCCGTTGGTGACCAGCGCGCGGCACACGCCCGCCGTGCCCTCGGGCCGCAGCGTCACGGAGTCGCCGCCGCGATCCTCGAACGTATACATCTCCTTGGTCACCACGTCGGAGGTTTCGCCCAATGTGCGGGAGAAGACGCGGGTGTCCTCGAAGATCGGGGTGATCCATTCGTCGAAGCCGTAGCAACCGGCGATGTGGCGGGCGGTTTCCGCGACATGATGGTGGCGGCGCTGGTCTGTGCCAATCAGGTCATGGGTGCCGCGGGCAGGTTGAAGATCGGTCACGGGAAGCCTTGTCGATGCGGGAAACGCCAAAGGGCGAACAGTGGGACCGCGCTTGTATCATGGCAGCCGGTGAATTGCATGACCCGCCGATGGCCCATGCGTCATCCAGGCCCGCCCGCGGCGATGATCCGCGCGCGGGCCGTTTCCAGCCACCGCCCGATCACCCGCACATCGAACAACGCCGCCCGTTCCCGTCCCGCCTGGGCCAGCGCGGTGAGGCGTTTTGGATCCTCGGCCAGCGCACGGATCGCGGCGGCGGTTTCGGCGGGCGCGGCATGCAACGCCGCATCCCCCGTGATCTCTGGCAGACCGCCCTCGTTGGGACAAATCACCACGGCGCCGTTCGCCATCGCCTCCAGCGCCACGCGGCCACTGGGTTCGGGAACACGGCCGGGCATGACCACGATGCCCGCGCGCGACATCGCGATCATGACATCGGGATGATCGCGATAGCCCAGAAGCGCGATGCCGGCCGGATCGGCGGTGGCGCGCAGCAGACGGGTGAACGGGGTCTCCGGGCTTTTCACCTTGTTTTCCGCGGCGCCGATGATCTCCGCCCGCCAGCCGGGCAGGCGCGGCAGCACCGAGGTACAGGCGGCGATGAACAGGTCTGGCCCTTTTTCCGGCACCAGACGCCCGGCGAACAACACCAGCCGCGCCCGGCGCTGCGAGATCGGCCGCCCGGCGGACCCGGCGCCGCTGCCCGATAACGGCAGGCTGGCGAGATCGACACAGGGAGCCACCACGACCGGGGCCCGGGCTGGCGCCGCGACGCCCTCCATCACACGATCGCGCAACCATGCCGAGACCGTCACGACCCGCGCCACCCCGCCCAAAAGCCGTTGCCGTTGCTTTGGCGTGTTGGGGAGGCGTCCGCCGAAGGGGTTGTCGTACAGGAACAAAACGACCGGAATGGCCGGGAACAGGCGCTGTAGCCATAACGCCATGCGCGGTTCGTCATGCACCTCGATCAAGGCGGGCGGCTGACGGCGCAGCGCGCGGGACAGCCCGATCGCCTGACCGGCCCAGAGAGGCCACGGCATGAAAAAGGGCGGTTTCACGGGCTGGAAGACGATATTGGGGAAAACCGGACCGGATTGCGGGCTTCCGTACACCACGGTGCGATAACCCGGTGTGCCAAGGGCGTGGTCGCGCACCGTCAGTCCGATCGCGCTGGCGCGGCGAGGGCCGAATCCCGCGCGGGGCGGCAACACAACGGCAACGGTGGGAAGGGCGGCGTCAGACATCTGGCACGGCTATACCGCGTGGACCGGCCTCACGCCATAAGCCTTCGGCATGGCCGGAGTTTCGCCATCGTTCCGTGCGCCATCGTTCCGTACGCCATTGTTTGGCGTGCCGTTGTTTCTTCATGGATGCCCATCGTGATGCTGTTTCGCCGTTTGACCGTTGTTCTGATCGTGTTGCTCGTGAGTGGCTGCATGGGCGTGGCATTGTGGCAGACACTGGCGCCCGGCGGCTGGACGGTGGCCAAGGCCATCATGCTGGTGAGTGGCCTGGCCGCGGCGCCCTGGGTGGGGTTCTGCGCGGCCAATGGGCTGATCGGGTTCACCGTGCTGTTGCCTCGCCCGGCGGTGCCTCCGGTAATCGAGGCCAGGGGCGTTCTCCCCCGCACCGCCATCGCGATCACGGTGCGGAACGAGGACATGGCGCGGGTTCTGGCGCCGGTGCGCCGGTTGCTGGATGGGCTGGACGCGGCCGGGACAGGCAACACGTTCGCGGTGTTCGTGCTGTCCGACACCAACGATGCGGCCGCCGCGGTAATCGAGGAACACGCCGCCGCCATGTTCAAAGCCCAGGACCGGGCGCCGGAGCGGGTGCATTACCGGCGGCGGCGGGACAACAGCGGCTTCAAGGCCGGCAACATCATGGACTTCCTGGACCATCACGCGGACGGGTTCGAACTGATGATCGTGCTGGATGCCGACTCCGACATGACGGCCCAGGCGGTGCTGCGTCTGGTGACTGCCATGCGCGATGATCCGAAACTGGGGATCGTGCAGCATCTGACGGTCGGGCTGCCCGCGTCCTCCGCTTTCCCGCGCCTGTTCCAGTTCGGCATGAGGGCCGGGATGCGCACCTGGGCCACCGCGCTCGACTGGTGGCAGGGCGATGAGTGCGTCTATTGGGGGCACAACGCGGCCGTCCGCATCGCGCCGTTCCGGGACCATTGCCGTCTGCCGAAACTGCCCGATGGCGGCGACATCTTGTCGCACGATCAGGTGGAGGCCGCGATGCTGCGCGGCGCCGGCTGGAAAATCCGTCTGCTGGCTGAAGAAGATGGCTCGTTCGAGGCCAACCCGCCCGCGCTGCCGGAATTCATGCGGCGCGAACTGCGCTGGATGGCGGGGAATTTTGAATACCGGCATCTGCTCAGGATGCCGGGATTGCGGCCCATGGGGCGGTGGCAACTGATCCAGGCGATCCTGCTGTTCGGTTGCACGCCTTTCTACCTTATCTTCCTGTTCGCCGCCGCCTGGGCCGCGGCCAGCGATACCGTTTCGCCATTTCCCGCCGGACCCGCGCTGGTCTTGACCCTGCTCTGGACCGGCGGGCTGTACGCCCCGAAGCTGCTTGGGTATCTGGAGGTGCTGTTGTCTGCGGACAAACGCATCCGTTATGGCGGCGCGAGACGGATGCTGGCGGGAATGGCGCTGGAGACGGTGTTCATCCTGCTGATGGACGCGATCAACACCTGGGCCAAAACCATCGCCACGGCACGGATCGTGCTGGGAATGCGCGGCAGTTGGACTCCGCAAAATCGTGGTGATCGCGGCGTGTCCTGGTCCGAGGCGGCGCGGCTGCTCTGGCCTCAGAGCGTGGCGGGCGCCGTGGTGTTCGCCTGTTTCGCCAAGGCCGGGTGGCTCGCGGTGGTGTGGGCCGCGCCCCTGGCGGGTGGAATGCTGATGGCGATCCCTTTTTGCGTGATCACGTCGGACCCGAAGGCGGGCGCGTGGCTGCGGACACGGCGGCTGGCGGCGATCCCGGAGGAGTTTCGTTAAAATGAAATCTCATACTCCAGCTTCCACCGTACCGCGCCTTTGGGTGAAGCGTTGCTCAGGCCGAACAGATAGCCCACCTGATATTTCAGTTTGCCATAGGGCGAGAAGCTTTGGGTGCCTGTCAGCACCGGACCCACGAAATGCCTTTGCTGGTTATAGCTCCCGGCATGGGAAAAATCTTCAATGTTGGCATAATATTCGAATCCTGGCGCCAACACTGACGCGGACCATGGGTGGAACCGGGCCACGGATTGCCAGGCGACATTCAGCCCGGTCCGCCGCGTCGCGTTGCCGCCAACATCGCGGGAGAAGAAGATATTCAGTGTATGAGCCGTGTCGATGCCGCTGCCGAAAACATTCAGTAATTCCTTGTGCAGGATCGGGCCGAATTTGACCTCGTTCGGCGCCAGTCCGGTCGCCTGGGAGTATTCGGCGAAGAATCCCACATCGAACATGTACTGACCGCGCTCGGTCAGGGCGAACGTGTTTTCAAACGTTGTCGCGGCCCAGACCAGGTGCTGACCGCCACCGGATGTCATTTCCCCTTCGAGTTCGATCTTCCACCATGGTGTGACGCCGGACGCGATGGAGTTCGTATAGCTTTGCGCGCGATCGGATGCCGTGCCTTTTGGACCGAAGGTAATGAGACCGTTATGCTCGAATTCCACCTCGCGCCAAACGACATGCGGCAGGCGGACCTGCATGTCGGCCGCGGCCGGCCGCGATGCGGCGGCGCCAAGGAGAGAAACAAGCAGGAGAGGGAGACAGTAGCGCATGAGAGACGATTCCTTGATTGCGAGTGACTCGCAATCGCACATACCGCCAATATCCGCAAGTGCCCCAATGGCCGCGAAGCCGTGCGAATCGGGTGCTTTCTTCAGGAAAGGCATTTTTTGTCAAAACCGGTGCGTATCGCGACAGGGGTTTTCGCGGGTCCAGCCATCGTGACCGATTTATACCAACTGACCAAACCGCTGACGTACCCCACACCGCACCGTCATCCCCCGGTCGAGCCGGGATGACGGCATGTGTCACTCTTCAAGCGCGCTGATATTATATGCGGTGTGTCACCACATGAACCCTGGCGACACAACCGCCGGGTCAATTCCCGCTTTTCGCAAAGCCAGCCGCAGCCGTTGATTTTCGGCCTCAAGCTCCGCCACATGGCGACGCAGCCGTGTGGCTTCGCGGGAGCCGCGCGGCGCGATGCGCGCGGCGATTTCGCGATCGAGAGCGAGGAACATGCCGGCCTCGTTCTTCTCCCGGTAAATCCGCCGGATGGCGGCCTGACCCAGACTGACCGGCGCCGCCTCAATCGCGGCTTCCACCTGGGCCGGCGCACGGGGCTGGATAAGCCGGGCCCGCGCGAACAGGGTGATCCGCTGTCCGTGCCTACCCTTCACATGGGCTGCTCGCGGGACGCCCCCGCGCGAGGCGGTGGTTTTTTGTGCCGCGCGATACCCAGTACCAGACGCGATGTCTGGTACTGGGCCGATCTGCGTTTCGCGTGGCGGGGAACGCGTTTCATTTCCCAATAATGCATCGGCGGAACGGAGAGCCTCACGGTCAAGACGGCGCGCGGCGCGCGTGCGTGAGGACATGCTTCGTATCATCGACAGTCTCCGCGCCGGAAGCCTGGCCCTTCAGGACCGGGAGGAGGCGCGGGCCGCGCGACGCGCGGCAGAGCTTGACAGACCATGGTTTGTTATCCATATTTGATGTCATGAAGCTGATCGCCGCCCTGAAAC
>JAYVCG010000220.1:0-7495 GCA_043750075.1 Acetobacteraceae bacterium
TGCGCGCCCGGTCCATGAAATCCTCCATTCCTGGAGGCCCATACGACCGGACACTTCACGAGCTACGAAAACCGGACAGATCACGAGCTAGCCACAGCGGCCGCGCCGATTCTGGCGCTCACCGGGAACGCGGGGTAGACTCGCGCGGCGTGAATCACAAGGGGGATGCCCGATGCTGAAAAAATCCTTACAGGGAGCGGCCATGCTGGCCGGATTGCTGGCCTGGCCGGCGCTGGCGCAGATACCGATCGCCGTGGTCGGCCCGCTGACCGGCTCCCAGGCCGTCGCCGGGGAGCAAATGCGGGCCGGCGCGATGCAGGCCGTGGAGGACATCAACAAGGCCGGTGGCGTACTGGGCCAGCAACTGGTGCTGAGCATCGGCGACGATGCCTGCGATCCCAAACAGGCCGTCTCCGTCGCCAACCAGATGGCCACGAAGAAGGTGAAGCTGGTGGCGGGTCATTTCTGCTCCGGCAGTTCGATCCCGGCGAGCAAGGTGTATCTGGAAGAAGGCGTGTTGCAGATCTCCCCCGCTTCGACCAACCCGAAATTCACCGATGAGGGCGGCTGGGGCACGTTCCGCGTCTGCGGGCGCGACGACGACCAGGGCAAGGTGGCGGGCGAATATCTCGCGAAACATTACAAGGATCAGAAGATCGCGATCCTGCACGACAACACCGCCTACGGTAAGGGACTGGCGGAAGAAACCCGCAAGTCGATGAACGCCGCCGGAACGAAGGAGGCGCTGTTCGACGCCTACACCCCCGGCGAGAAGGACTACAGCGCCGTGGTCAGCCGTCTGAAACAGGCGGGCATCTCGGTGATCTATGTCGGCGGATACCATACCGAATCGGCACTGATCATCCGCCAGGCCAAGGAACAGGGCATGCGCGCGACGCTGGTGGGCGGCGACGCTCTGGTGACGAAGGAGTTCTTCCAGATCGCGGGCCCCGCGGGCGAGGGCACGCTGATGACCTTCTCCCCCGATCCGCGCAAGAACGCCGTCGCCGCGGCGGTGGTGAAGACCTTCACCGACAAGAAGATCGATCCCGAGGGCTATGTTCTTTACACCTACGCCACGATTCAAATCTGGGCCGCCGCCGTGAAGAAGGCGGGCACCACCGATCCGAAGAAAGTGGCCGAGGCGTTGAAGGCGTCGGGCGACTGGCCAAGCGTGCTGGGTCCGGTATCGTTCAACAAGAAGGGCGACGTGATGGCTGGCGGGTATGTGATGTACATCTGGGACGCGAAGGGGAATTACAACCAGATGTGAGTTTGGCGGAGGGAACGCCCCGTTCCGGGAGGGACGGGGCGTTTTGGGTGCATGATACCAACTGACCAAACCGCTGACATTCATCCCTCATCTCCCGCGGTTTTCGAAAAATCCGGCCTGTCAAACAACAGTTGAAACCGGACGCCCCAGGCGCCATTCTACCAGCATGACGACACCCTCTCCCCTGATGGAGGACGACGAAGGCGAGGCTGAAGCCCGCGCTCTGGCGGCGGCCGTCGCCGAGTCGGACGCGGACCCGCGGACAGTATCTCATGAGAAGGTTCGCGCATGGCTGTTGCGGCTTGCCCACGGGGAGTTCGATGCCCCCCCACCTGAACCGGACTGAGTGTGCCGGTTTCCTGGCGTGCCAGGGCACTGGCCGATGTCAGCCGGATTGTCCGTTATATCGCCACTGACAACCCGGTCGCCGCCAGCCGGGTTGGCCGCGAGTCACTGCTCGCGGGTGACAGTCTGACCCTGTTTCCCCGGCGCGGCAGGCCTGGCCGTCAGGCGGGAACACGCGAGCTGGTCACGATTGGACCCTATATCGTCGTCTATCGGGTCGAGGGCGCGGACATGGTGACCATCCTTCGTATTTGGCACGGCGCCCAGAATCGTCCTTGATCCCTCCATGGCATTGTCCAGGCATGACACCCGTTCGGGCATTCCATTCCCCAAAAGACACAATAGACCTGTTGCATAAGTCGATTTTCCGTCAACAAAATCAATGGCTAAAGCTGACTTACGCAACGGGTCTAATGGGCGAGCGTCATCCGGCCAAACAGTTCATGACCGGGTGACGCATGCTTCTCCTCACCCCAGCGCCGCCTCCACCGCCGCCGCGATGCGGAACAGCCGCGCATCGCCCATCGTCTCTCCCGTCAGCATCAGCCCCACCGGCGCCTCCCCTTTCCGATGACACGGCACGCTGATCGAGCAGCGATCGAGGAAATTCCCCAGCGCCGTGTTGCGCAGGATGTGCATGTTGACGCGGTTATATTCCCGCTCGTCGTCCAGCGACGCGATCATGGGCGCCACGACCGGCACCGTTGGCATCACGACACAATCGAAATCGCGTGTGCTGGCATCGAAATCCGCCACGATCCGCGCCCGCGCCGCCACCAGATCGAGGTAATCGGCGGCGCTCATGCCCTCGCCGCGCTGGATGCGCACGCGGATGCGCGGGTCGTAACCCTCGCCTTTCGCGGCCAGCAGCGAACGGTGCCACGCATAGGCTTCTCCCGCCGCGTAGCCGCCTCTCGCGTTGACGGCGGCGATGGCGTCGAACGCGGCGAAGCGCACCCGGCTGACATGCGCCCCCGCCGCCGACAGCAGCGACAGCGCGCGGTCGAACGCGGCGGCGACCGTTTTATCCATGCCATCCAGCACCATGTTCTCCGGCACCGCCAGCCGCAGACCGGCCAGGGGGGCGGGAACCAGCGAAACCGGCGTCTCCCCCGCCAGGATCGCGTCGATCGCGGCGCAGCACGCCACGGTGGGCGCCAGCGGCCCAACCGAATCGAGTGACGGCGCCAGCGGCAGCACGCCCTTGATCGGCACCCGCCGCGCGGTTGGCTTGTACCCCGAGATCCCGCAGAACGCCGCCGGAATGCGGCACGACCCGCCCGTGTCGGTGCCCAGACCCGCCGCCGCCATGCCGTCCGCCACCGCGACGGCGGTGCCCGACGAACTGCCGCCCGGAATCCGCTTCGATGCCCGGTCCCACGGCGAGGACGGTGTCCCATGATGCGGGTTGATGCCCAGTCCGGAGAACGCGAACTCGGTCATGTTGACGCGGCCAATGGACAAAAACCCGGCGTTCAGCATCCGTTGCACCACCGGGGCGTTCGCGGCGGCGGGCGGCGCGTCCGCCAGCACGCGCGATCCGGCGGGCGTCGGCTCCCCGGCGATGTCGAACAGATCCTTCAGCGCGATCGGGATGCCCGCGTACCGCGGCACGCCTGGGCCCGTGCGCCGCGCCACGTCCACCGCGTCGGCCGCCGCGCGGGCCTGCTCGTCATGCACCTTGAGGAACACGCGCTCGCCTTCCCCCGTGCGATCGGCGATCTTCGCCAGGGCTTCTTCCACCAATGCCCGGCTGGTGGTCTCTCCGCTCGCCAGGCTCTGGGCCAGACTTTCGATCGCGCGCATGATGCCTCCTGTTCCGCAGGAGAGACCATGCCATGACCGGCGTCCCCGCCAAACCCGTTTTCCTCACCGGTGCCTCCGGCAACCTGGGCCGCATGTTGACCAAGGCGCTCGCGGCTCAGGGCTGGACGCTGCGCCTGACCGACATCGCGCCGTTTCCCGATCCGCTGCCGGCGGGGTCCACGTTCACGCGCGCCGATCTCAGCGACGGCGTGACCATCCTGCGTCTCGCGGAAGGCTGCGGCGCGATCGTGCATCTCGGCGGCGTCTCGACCGAGCAGCCGTTCGAGGATGTGCTTGGCCCCAACATCCGCGGTTTGCACCACATCTACGAGGCGGCACGGCGCGAGGGCGCGCGGGTGATCTTCGCCTCCTCCAACCATTCGGTGGGGTTTCACGAACGCACCGAGACCATCGGCGCGGACACGGCGTTCCTGCCCGATGGGTTCTACGGTCTGTCGAAGGCGTACGGCGAACTGATGGGCCGTTTGTACTGGCACAAGCATGGCGTCGAGAGCGTGTTCATCCGCATCGGCTCCTGCTTCCCCGAGCCGGTCAATGACCGCATGCTGGCGAGCTGGCTGTCGTATCCCGACCTCGCCCGCCTGGTGATAAGGTGCGTGATGGCAGAGACGGTGGGTTGCCAGGTGATCTGGGGCGCCTCGGACAACACGCGCATGACATGGTGGCGCGACGACGACCGCGCCGTGGTGGGCTGGACGCCCCAGGACAGCGCCGATCCGTTCGCGGGACAACTGGCGGGCAAGGTCAGCGGCGATCCGGTCGAGGAACGCCATATGGGCGGGGCTTTTTGCGCGATGGGGTATTCGCGGGAAGAACCGGCGGCGGGCGGGGGGACGGGCGGCGAACCGGATCCAGATATGTCCCGTTCAGGCTGATGCGCGCGAACTTCCGGTTTCGGGCCGGAAGCATGCCCGTTGTCAGTTTCGCCTGGCGTTTTCAAGCCGGGTGTCGAACAATTCACACCGCGATTGATACCGGGTGTCTGAGAGCCTGTTTGACCATGATTGGTCCCGATTCATTGGAGACCGGAGAATTTCATCTGTGTTCATCTGTGGTTTCATTTCGATATCATCACCAGATTCTGGCTTCCGAAAGAATGGAACCACAGATGAACACAGATGGCGCGGAGATATCGTCTGTGACCAATGAAGGACATGCTGGCCACGGCGTACATGAAGTCAGTCAAACAGGCTCTGACTCACCGTCTTCCCGCGTGACGATGAGTTTCCTGTCCAGCATATCCGGCGCGGTGAGCACCCTGGGCTGTTGCATGGTCTTCCGGACACGGGACGGCGCCGTCTGACCAGGGGTGGTGCGTTTTGTTCTCATGCTCCTGAAATCGGCGTCTCCGACGCGTGGCGCAAGGCTTTTCAGCCATCATGACAGTGAAAACGAACGCGGCGGATCGCGATACGCCACACTCATGGGTTGAGCCATCATCAGCCGTCGAGAGGGTTGTTTGACTGACAACCCCTTCCTGGCGGGTCACTTCGTCTGGTGTTCCTTCCCCATGCGGGAACGCCCGTTAACACCTGGCCCTCGCCACACAGGCTACATCCTCGCCACAGTGACCGACGCGCGCGGCCATGGCGCGATGGTGGCATACACGACCAGCCAGCCATGGTCTCTGGCAGGACACCACGGGGAGTCCGTTCCTTCACCCATGAGCAGGCCTTGGCGATGGGGCAAACCAGGGCCTTCATGCCCGACCTGCGCCGTATCGCTTACATCCCCGTGGATACTGCCTGGTTTCCCGATTTGAATGACCCGCATCATGGAAGCGCTGGCCGTGCGGTTGAAAAACTTCGTATTGACCTTGAAGGAGCCGCCAAGGAGCTTTTTGGCCGGCATTCAGGAAATATTGAAAGGCTCGGCCCTCGCTGGCCATGAGGATGGCGCCGGCCATCCCCTGGGCCTCATAATCACGGCCCACCATCCAACAACGGACCCACCATCATGCCCGAAGGCAGACTTCTGATCGGCAACCGCCGCTATTCCTCCTGGTCCTTGCGCGGCTGGCTCGCCGTCCGCCTCGCCAAACTGGATGTCACCATCGAAACCATCCGCTTCGTCCGCCCAGGGCCGACGCCGGAGATTGAAGATACGTCGCCCAACAAGCTGGTCCCGTATCTCGAACACCGGGGCGCCCGCGTCTGGGAATCCCTCGCCGTGTGCGAATATTGTGCGGAAATCGAGCCTTCGTTGTGGCCCGAGGACCGCGTCGCCCGCGCCCAGGCCCGCTCGATCGCGGCGGAGATGCATGCCGGATTCCGCGGTCTGCGGCAGAACATGTGGATGAATCTCGGCCGCGACTTCGCGGGTCTGGGCCGCGTGCCGGAGGCGCTGGCCGACATCGCGCGGATCGAGGCATCCTGGGCCGACACCCGCCAGCGTTTCGGCGCCGGGGGACCGTTCCTGTTCGGCGGCGTCTTCACCGCCGCCGATGTCATGTACGCGCCGGTGGTGACGCGCTTCCTGACCTGGCGGCCGCCCCTCTCCGCCGTCACGCGGGCGTATTGCGACGCGGTGCGCGCCCATCCCTTGATGACGGAATGGTATGAGGCGGCGCGGCGGGAACCTGAAGACTGGCTGGTGGAGGACTACGAGACGCCGCCCGCCCCCAGGTCAGGCACCTGAAGGAAACCACGGCTCCGGTGCCCCCGCGGGAACGCCGGTGTGGTGGAGGGAAAGAAATTTCGCCGCGGATCAGGGAGGATAAGGGCGGATGTTTTCGGGCGGTGGCACCGTCCGTGCGTTCCCTCGGATCATCCGCCCTTATCAACCCTTATCCGCGGCTGAAACGCTTTCTCTCCACACGCTCCGCCTCGTCCCTGGGCCAGGACTTTCCCGCGGGCGGGATCACCCCGAGCGGGAAACGCCCTGACCGGCCAGCGGAACAGCGCGGCGGTCAGGGACCGTCATACCCCTCGATGATGATCACGTCGGCGATGCCCTTGCCATCGCGCAACGCTTTCGCCGCCTGATATTCGGGGGAATGATAGCACGCCAGCGCCGTCGCGTGATCGGCGAATTCCAGCACGACGTTGCGGGCGCGCGGCGTGCCCTCCGGCGCCTCGAACGCGCCGCCGCGCACGATGAAGCGGGCGCCGTATTTACGGAACGGTTCGGCGTTGGCCTTCACGTAAGCCTGATAGCCATCCGCGTCCGTCACATCGACCCGCGCGATCCAGTAGCCTTTCGCCATGATATCCTCCTGTCACTGATGTGGTTTATCGCCAAGCAGTCTCGCCAGCACCGGCTCCATCGCCGCCGCCATCAACCCCTGGCCCTGGACTGACGGATGCAGCGGCGGCTGGGGTGGTGTAAGTACTGTATCGTAATAAAGATCCCGGTTCAACCTTCCATTATGGATGAAAACATGCCCTGCATCCAGGAACGTGACCACCGGATCGCGGGCGAATTTTTCCTCCAGCGCGCGGTTGATGGTCCATGTGGTCTGGGTCGTCCATTCCGATCGTTCCGAGGGCAGCACACCGAGCAACAGTACGCGGGTCATCGGCAGACGCCGCCGCAGTTCGGCGAGGATGGCATCAATGCCCAGAAGCGTGTCCTCGGCAGACCAGCGCAGACGGCCGAGATTGTTGGCCCCGATCAGCAGCACGGCCACTCTGGGGGCGATGCCGTCCACCTCGCCGTTGCGGACGCGCCACAGAAGGCTGGCGGTCGTGTCGCCCGTGAAACCAAGATTGACGGCGTCGCGGTCACCGTAAAACCGCCGCCACACCGGCGCGAAACGCCGCCATTCCTCGGGGCCGTCCAGTTCCCAGCTTTGGGTGATCGAATCGCCCAGAAAGATCAGACGGGGGCGGACGCGGCGCAGTTCGTCGAGTTTGGCCAGGTGACGCTCACGCCACCATTTCAGGTCCATGCGGGAGATCGGCGTGGCGGCCAGGACAGGACGCGCGGCGGCGGTCCGCGCCAGCAGCGGCGACAAAGGTGGGACGGTCAGAAGCCAGCGCCGGCCAAAGCCGGCGGCACGGGATGGGATCAAGGGCGGATACTCGGCGCACGGGTCACGGAAGGCCGTCA
>JAYVCG010000221.1:0-3209 GCA_043750075.1 Acetobacteraceae bacterium
TCCATCGCGATGGCGGCGTCGGAGGCCGTGCCGACCCCGGCATCGACCAGGAAGGGCACGGTGATGTGCTCCATCATCATGCTGATCATCGCCGGGTTCTGCACCCCAAGACCAGACCCAATGGGGGCGCCCAGGGGCATGATGGCGACGCAGCCCATGTCCTGAAGGCGTTTGGCGGCCAGCGGGTCGTCGGCGCAGTAGACCATGACCTCGAACCCATCCTTGATGAGCACCGCGGCGGCCTCGAACGTGCCTTGCATGTCGGGATACAGCAATGGCGGCGGGCCAAGCACTTCCAGCTTGACGAGGTTCCAGCCGCCCGCCTCACGCGCGAGGCGCAGGGTGCGGACCGCCTCATTGGCCGTGAAACACCCGGCGGTGTTGGGCAAATAGGTGTATTTCTTCGGATCGACGTAGTCCTGGAGCATCGGCGCCTTGGGATCGGACAGGTTGACCCGGCGCACCGCCACGGTGACGATCTCGGCCCCGCTGGCGGCGATGGCGGCGCCGGTTTCCTCCAGATCCTTGTAGCGTCCGGTGCCGACGATCAGGCGGGAGCGGAAGGTGCGGCCGGAGACGGTCCAGGTGTCTTCTGGCCAGGTGTCTTCCGCGGCGGCTGTCTCGTTGTGAACCTGGTCCATGTTCAGCCTCCACCGATGAAGTGTACGATTTCCAGCTGGTCCCCGCTGGCGAGCCACGTTTCCGTATAGTGGGAGCGTGGCACGATTTCCTCGTTGCGTTCGACCGCGACCTTGCGTGTGTCGAGACCCAGTGCCGTGAGCAGGCCCAGTACGGACAGGCCCGCGCCGTTGAGCGCCGGGAACTCGCGTTGCTCCCCGTTCAGGGTAAGGGTGAGGGCGTTTCTCATGGGGTGATTATGGGGTGGCGGGGCGGTTCCGGCAATCCGGCCCGTGGTCCTGCGCGCTGTCACCGCAATCCCGCGAAGAACGTCCGCAGCAACGCCCCGGCTTCCGTTTCCCGCACGCCCCCGATCACCTCCGGGCGGTGATGGCAGGACGCGGCCTCGAACACCCGCGCGCCGTGCTCCACCCCGCCGCCCTTGGGATCGTAGGCGCCGAAAATCAGCCGCCGGATGCGGAACAGGCTGATGGCGTGCGCGCACATCGGGCAGGGCTCCAGCGTCACCACCAGATCGCAGCCCACCAGCCGCGCTGTCCCGCGCGCCGCCGATGCCGCGCGCAGGACCAGCATTTCCGCGTGCGCCGAGGCATCGTGTCCAGATTCCACCGCGTTGCCCGCGCACGCCAGCACGCTTCCATCCGGCGCGAGCACGACGGCGCCCACCGGCACTTCACCGCGGGCGGCGGCGGCGCGGGCTTCCTGTAACGCGATCTCCATGGGGGTGGGCAAGAGGGGGGCGGTCATGCGGGGGCAGCCCGCGGATGGTGGGTCACTTTGAAGCCTTTACCGTCATCCCCCGAAGCCTTCACCGTCATCCCCCGGCTCGACCCTACGGTTGTCCCACAAGTATGGAATGAATATCTGCCGCTGGCAACTTAAGAATCGTGGAATTGGCCTTGAACCGGAGCCAAGACGTTCCGAATTTGGTTCAAAAATCTCGTGTGTTTTCGCCTGATCCAACACGGCTTTTAACTCAACTCATTGATAAGATTGCCTCAATCATTCCACACTTGTACGACCACGGTAGGGCTCGACCGGGGGATCTCTCGCGGCACGGTGCTGGTACAGATCCCCCGGTCAAGCCGGGGGATGACGAGGGGAAACGCCAGGATGACGGGGGGAAACACCAAACAGGCCCACCACCGCCCCGTGCTTTCTCTTGCCGGCCCAGGCATTGGGGGTCTAGCAACGGGCATGAGCAGACGACCCATGATTGGCGTGACCCTGGATTCCGAGCAACCCGGCGGTTACTCGCAATACCCCTGGTACGCGCTGCGCCAGAATTACGCTGAAGCCGTGGCCGCGGCGGGGGGCCTCCCCGTGGCGCTGCCGCACGATCCGGCGCTGGCGGCGGCGTATCTCGACCACATCGACGCGCTGATCGTCACCGGGGGCGCGTTCGATGTCGATCCCGTGTTGTACGGGGACGGCGCCCGCCATGCCACGGTCACGCTGAAGGAAAACCGCACCCAGGCCGAGCTGGCCCTGATCCAGGGGGCGCTGGCGCGGAACCGGCCGGTGCTGGGGATTTGCGGCGGGCAGCAATTGCTCGCGGTGGCGGTGGGCGGGACGCTGATCCAGCACATTCCCGATACGATCCAAGGCGCCCTGGAACACGAACAGAAAAACCCCCGTCATGAGCCCGGCCACACCGTCGCGGTGGTGGCGGGAACCTTGCTCCATCGTATCGTCGGCGGGACGGAAATGCGCGTCAACTCCGCGCATCATCAGGCCGTGCGCGATCCTGGCCCGTACGCCACAATCAACGCCACCGCGCCCGACCAGGTGATCGAGGGGCTGGAAGACGCGCGCTACCGCTTCTGCCTTGGCGTGCAATGGCACCCGGAGTTCTTCATCGACCCCGGCGACCGGCGGATTTTCGACGCCCTGATCGCGGCGTGCCGGCCATGAGCGGCACGGAAGAACCCCGCGGCGACCGCATCGCCAAGTATCTCGCCCGCGCCGGGGTCGCCAGCCGCCGCGACGCCGAGCGTCTGCTGGCGGAGGGCAAAATCCGCCTCAACAACGTCACCGTCACGCATCCCGCGACCTTCGTGGCGCCGGGCGATCTCATCACCGTGGACGGGAAGTTCGTGGACACGCCCGATCCCACCCGGCTCTGGCGTTACCACAAGCCGGAGGGGCTGGTTACGACCCACCGCGACCCGGAGGGACGGCCCACGGTGTTCGACAAGCTGCGCCAGCAACTGCCGCGGGTGATCAGCATCGGCCGCCTCGATCTGACCAGCGAGGGGTTGCTGCTGCTGACCAATGACGGCGCGCTGGCACGCGCCCTGGAACTGCCCTCCACCGGCTGGATCAGGCGTTACCGCGTGCGCGTCCACGGCGCGGTCGAGCCGCCCGCTTTGGCCGCCCTGGCCAAGGGCATCACCGTGGACGGCGTGCGCTACGCCCCGATCGAGGCCGGTCTGGACGCCCGCCGGGGTGAGAACGCCTGGCTGACCGTCAGCCTGAAGGAAGGCCGCAACCGGGAAATCCGCCGCGTGATGGCGCATCTCAACCTGGACGTGACCCGGCTGATCCGCATCGCCTACGGCCCGTTCCAG
>JAYVCG010000222.1:0-3502 GCA_043750075.1 Acetobacteraceae bacterium
GTACACGGCCTACACGCCGTATCAGGCGGAGATCGCGCAAGGCCGCCTGGAAGCCCTGGTGAATTTTCAGACGCTGATCTGCGAACTGACCGGGATGGAGGTCGCCAACGCCTCGCTGCTCGATGAAGCGACCGCGGCGGCCGAGGCGATGACGATGGCTCATGCCATCAGCAAAACGAAATCCGATCTGTTCGCCGTCGCTGACGACGTGCATCCGCAAACCCGTGCCGTGCTGACCACCCGCGCCCGTGCGCTGGGGATTTCCCTTGGCCGGACCGGCGAGGGCACGCCGTTCGCGGTGCTGCTGCAATACCCCGGCTCGACCGGAGAAGTGCGCGACCTGACGGCGGACATCGCCGCGGTGAAAGCCAAAGGCGCGATCGCCATCGTGGCGGCGGACCCGCTGGCGCTGACGGTGCTGAAACCGCCGGGCGAGATGGGGGCCGACATCGTCGTTGGCTCCTCGCAACGCTTCGGCGTGCCGATGGGGTTCGGCGGGCCGCACGCCGCCTTCTTCGCGACACGCGACACGCACAAACGCCACATGCCGGGCCGCCTGGTCGGCGTGTCGCTGGACGCGGCGGGCGCCCCCGCGATGCGCCTCGCGTTGCAGACCCGCGAACAGCACATCAGGCGCGAGAAAGCGACCTCCAACATCTGCACGGCACAGGTGCTGCTGGCGGTGATGGCGGGGATGTACGCCGTCTGGCACGGCCCAAAGGGACTGCGCCGGATCGCGCGGCGGGTGCATCTTCAGGCACGCCTGCTGGCCGATTGCGCGGTGCGCGGCGGGCATCGCATTCGATACGCGTCGTTCTTCGATACGATCGTGGTGGAATGCGCCGATCCGGATGCGCTGCTGCGCGCGGCGCGGGAAACCGGCTTTAACTTCCGCCGCGTCGATGACGGCGCGGTGGGGATCGCATTGGACGAGACCGTGACGCGGGAGGATCTGATCGTCCTCGCCTCCGTGCTTGGCGCGGAATTGTCCGGCGCGGCGGAAGGCGCGGCCCTGTCCCGCATGGGCGCGTTCCTGCCGCAACATGTGTTCAACCAGTATCATTCCGAGCACGAGATGCTCCGCTATCTGAAACGGCTGGAGGACAAGGACATCGCGCTCAACCGCGCCATGATCCCGCTTGGCTCCTGCACGATGAAACTGAACGCGACCGCCGAGATGATCCCGGTGACACTGCCGGGTTTCTCCGACATGCACCCTTACGCCCCCGCCGATCAGACCGAGGGATTCCGGAATCTCATCCAGCGTCTGACCGATTGGTTACAGGACATCACCGGCTTCGCGGGCGTCTCGGTGCAGCCCAATGCCGGATCGCAGGGTGAATATGCCGGGTTGCTGGCGATCCGCCGCTGGCACGCATCGCGCGGCGAGGCGCATCGTGACATTTGCCTCATTCCGTCCTCGGCCCATGGAACCAATCCGGCCAGCGCCGCGATGGCCGGATTGCGGGTCGTCGTCGTGGACTGCGACCGGGATGGCAATGTCGATCTCGCCGATCTGCACGCCAAGGTGGAGCGGCACCGCGACCACCTGAGCGCCTTGATGGTGACGTATCCTTCAACGCATGGCGTGTTCGAGGCGGGAATTCGTGATATCTGCGCCATCATTCACGCGGCGGGCGGGCAGGTGTACATGGATGGCGCCAACATGAACGCGCAGGTGGGACTGACCTCGCCTGGTCTGATCGGGGCGGATGTGTGCCATCTGAACCTGCACAAGACGTTCTGCATTCCGCACGGTGGCGGCGGGCCGGGCGTCGGGCCGATCGGCGTCGCGGCGCATCTGGTGCCGTTCCTGCCGGGCGATCCCCTGGACCCGGAGTCGGGCGCGGTGTCGGCGGCGCCGTTCGGCAGCGCGCTGATCCTGCCGATTTCCTATGCGTATATCCGCATGATGGGCGGGCCCGGACTGAAACGCGCGACCCAGGTGGCGATCCTGAACGCCAATTATGTCGTCTCCCGGTTGAAGAATCATTACCCGATTCTTTACACCGGAAGCGGCGGCATGGTGGCGCATGAGTGCATCATCGATTGCCGCGGTTTCCAGGCCAGCAGCGGGGTTCAGGTGGAGGACATCGCCAAACGGTTGCAGGATTACGGCTATCACGCGCCCACCATGTCCTGGCCGGTCGCGGGCACGCTGATGATCGAGCCCACGGAAAGCGAATCCCAGACCGAGATTGATCGTTTCTGTGACGCGATGATCGCCATCCGCGCGGAAATCGCCGCCATCGCCGCCGGAACGATGGACAAGGCCGATAACCCGTTGAAGAACGCGCCGCACACCGCGCGGGAGGTGACTTCCAATGAATGGAGTCACGCCTATTCCCGCGAACAGGCGGCGTTTCCGCTGCCTTTCGTCGCGGCCTCGAAATACTGGCCGCCGGTGAAACGGGTCGATAATGTTTACGGGGATCGTAATCTGGTCTGCACCTGCGCGCCGCTGGAGGCGTACGCGCGGGCGGCGGAACAGAGCCATTCCCGATCAGGTGGATATCGTTCCCTTTCCCCCGTCATGGTCCGGCCTTGACCGCATGGGCATCAGGATTACTCAGCAGTCGGTAATTTATACCAACTGACCAAACCGCTGCCGTACTGGCCCTCGTTCCGTCATCCTCCGGCCCGGCCAGAGGATATCTCGCGGCACGGTGCTTGTACAGATCCCCCGGCCGGGCCGGGGATGACGGTGAAGTTCTGGGTACGTCAGCGGTTTGGTCAGTTGGTATAATTTCTCGATAGTGCTACCTTGAGATAGATAGCCTGGCTGTTGGTAAATCTTAAGGTGGCCAAGTTACTACCGCGGGTACAGGAGAGGATTTTCCCATTTTCCTTGGTCATCATTGCCATCAGACCTGGAGCAAGGCTGTGTTCCCCACGCCAACATCCATCCTTCCGAAATATACCAAGAGTCAGACTGTCTATCTAAATGCAAAACTCTCAAAATTCTACCGCAAGTGGTATTTCTTGTTGGCAATTCCCCCTGTTGAGCACGGGAATTTTGCAAGTGCCTCACACGGATCAAATACTCCATGGGTCAAAAATCAAGCCCGGCATGACAGGCTAATCAGGTTTCGTGGCGCCGCCTGGCCAATGGACAACCCCCGCCCCCTGCCCCATGCTGCCCCAACCAAAAACAGCACGGAACCATAAGGCAATGCGTGTCCCGGCATGGATGTTGTCCCTCGCGTTCCTCGCGTGCGTCCCCCCACCCGCGCCCGCGGCGGAGCCAAACCCCGCCGCCACCATCATTTATCACGACATGGCGGGCAACGAGACGCTCGATCCGGTCGAGCCGCAGAACAACAGTTCTTACTCCCACGAAGCCCTGCTCGCGGTGTTCGAGCCGCTGATCCGCCTCAACGACGCGGGCGACCCGGAACCGGGTCTCGCGATATCCTGGACCCGCAACGCCGATCTGACCGAACTGACCCTGAAACTGCGCCGCGGCGTCACCTTCCACGACGGCGCCCCCTTCAACGCCGAG
>JAYVCG010000223.1:0-2857 GCA_043750075.1 Acetobacteraceae bacterium
GGCATCGCCGGCGACACGGACGACACGTTGCCGCTGGTGTCCCTGGCGGTGGCGGCGATGGCGTGCGTGCCCTCGGCCAGCGGGGTTCCCGGCGTGAAGCTCCAGTGCCCGGTGTTGTCGGTAAGCGCGGTGCCGAGCACCGTGCTGACGCTGCCGCGCGTGTCGGTGAGGGTAACGATGCTGCCCGCCTCCGCCGTGCCGATGATCTCCGGCGTGGTGTGATTGGTGACGCCGTCGCCCGCCACGCCGCTGTCGGAGGGCACGGCGAGCGCCAGCGACCCTGGCGCCGCGGGGGCGATGCTGTCAATGATCAGCGTCAGCACGCCCGCCGGGTTCAGGAAGTTGCCCGAGATCTCCGAGCCGTTGCCCGCCGCGCTGTCATGGGTGAACGTCACGCCATCCAGCGTCACGGCCGTGCCCGCCACCGCTCCGCCCATGAACAGGCCGCCGCCCAGTCCCGCGCCGCCCAGTCCCGCGCCGCCGCCGCCGCGCCCTTGCCGCCCTGGGCCACGGCGTCCTGGATGGTCAGGTGCTGCACCGTGACCGTGCCCGCGTAGACGAACAGGCCACGATACAGGGAATTGCCCGACAGGGTGAAGCCGCCGCCCTCCAGCGTCACGCCCATGCCGCTGGCGAGATTGAGCGCGCGCAGGTTCGCCGTCCCGGTGATGCTGGCGGTCAGGGTGATGACATAACTGCCCGAACTGGCGGCATCCACCGTGGCGAACGCGCTGTTCAGCTCCGCGAAGGTGGCGACGCTGATGGAAGTGGGCAGGACCGGCGCGGGGGGGCGTGAACGGCGCTGCCTCCACGGCGGGGGTTCCGGACGGGGGCAGAGCGGTGGAAGATGGCATCAGTTCGCCTTGGTGTCAGTTGCGCTGACGGGGAAACCTAAAGACCGTTGGTAAAGGAGGTGTGAAGGGGAAACGGGAAAATCGTGTGTCCGGCGCGTTTTCAGATGTTCCGGTTTTGTTGCCTTTCTTGATCTGACCGGGCTCTGGTTCCGCCGGTGGGGACAGCGCGCTCCATCAGGGACGTGGCGGGGACGCGTTCCCGGTCATTGACCCTTCAGCGTGATGTCCTCATAGGGCGCGGCATAAATATAGCCCTTGATGAGATTGAAGCCCGACACGCCCACACGCGGCCCGACCCCGTTCAGGAACGCCAGTTGCCAGATGGGCGCGTACATCCGGCTTTCATCCAGCCGCCGTTGCATGTCCGCGAGGATCGCGCCGCGCCTGGTCCGGTCCATTTCCACGGCCTGCAGGGCGAACAGCGCGTCGATGTCCGGATAGCTGCCGTAGGTGTAAGCACCGCCCTTGACGGCGAAAACCTCGAACCGGGTGGCGGTGTTGCCGAACGCGGCGCTTCCCCCTTGCACGATGCCCCTGAGTTTCTTCTCGGTATAAGCCTTCACGTACGCCGCCCGTTCCAGCGGCCGCAGTTTGGCGCGGATGCCGACCTCGGAAAGATTGTTCAGCACGATCTCCGCCAAATTCGCATAGGATACGTCGCAATTGTAAAATCCCGCGTCGAACCCGTTGGGATATCCCGCCTCGGCCAGCAGGGCGCGGGCGCGCGCCGGGTCGTATTTCGGCGGCGGCACGGGGACATAATATTCGAACGTATCCGGGATCAGGCTGCCGTGGATGCGGCCATGGCCAAGCAGCAGGATACGGTTGATGGTGTCGTGATCCATCGCGTACCGCGCCGCCTCGCGCACACGCGGGTCATGCCAGGGCGATTGCGGGTCCCATTGGTCGGGGAAATACATCCAGAACGTTCCCGGACTGGAGGTCGCCTGTAGCGAAAGGCCCGGCGATTGCTCGACGGCGCGCGCGAGTTCGCCGCGGACCGACAAGGCGATGTCCACCTCGCCCCGCTTCAGCGCCACCACCCGCACCGCCTCATCCGGGATGACCTTGAAGACGATCCTTTTCACCGAGGGCGTCTTGCGCCAATAGGCTTCGAAAGCCTCCACCGTCAGTTCCACCCCAGGGGTGAAGGAGACGAACCGGTACGGACCCGCGCCGATGGGGGCCTTCTTGAACCCCTCCTCCCCGGTTTTCCGCACATGCGCCTTGGGCACGATCCATCCGGCCGCGGTCGTGCCAAGATAATATGTCAGGAAATCCGGCCAAGGCGCTTTCATCGTGAACCGTATCGTCCGCTCTCCGATGATGTCCACCGCGGCGACCTGTTCCTTCAGCGTCGCCTGCGACACCCCGCGATAGCGTTCGAAGGAGAAACGCACATCCTCCGGCGTCACTGGCGTGCCGTCATGGAATGTGATGCCCGCGCGCAGCACGAAGGCGTGGGTCATGCCATCGGCCGAGGACGACCAGGATTCCGCCAGCGCGGGCGCCATGGCGGCTTCCGGCAAGGGTTTCACCAGCGCATCGTGTATCAGATAATAGAACAGGTACGGTGTGAGGATGCCGGGCGCTTCCGCCGGATCGAACCATGTCGGCGCGAGCGAGACGTGCAGGGCGACCGTCAGGGTTCCCTTTGGCACTGTCCCGTCTGGCGCGGCGGCGGCCGGTGCCGGGGGCCACGGGTAAAGACACACGGCGATGATGGCGAGCACGCGGTACCACGGGACCGGCGCGGCGGCGCTGTCAGAGACGGAAGAGCACATTCTATAGCCTCCCTCACGGCTCTTGTTCACAGAGCTTCCCGTCATGGTAGGTCCGATCATTCCCGCCGGCAAGTTCACGCGGCGGCAGTGTTAGCGCAACGCGAGAATGTCCCCTCATTCCGCAACGCCAGAATGTCCTCTTTTGAGTGCTGAGGCTGTGACGCCGATCACGCCAGCCAAGGCTTTCCGGTTTGGTTGAGGCGCCTGCTTTCCCGTCCC
>JAYVCG010000224.1:0-2919 GCA_043750075.1 Acetobacteraceae bacterium
ATCATGAAATTAGAAATATCAATGATAAACGATTTCCACCCGGCGGTTTTGTGGCTCCCGCACGCCCGGACCGGTGGGGACGAGCAACTTCGTATCACCGTAAGCATGAATGGAAATCGCGCTTTGTGGTATGCCATTGCGGACCATTTCAGCCGCGACCACATTCGCGCGGCGCTCTGACAGGCCCTGGTTGTAGCCAGGACTGCCCGAAGTGTCCGCGTTCCCGTCCACATCGATACGGGTATAACGCGTGCCCATCGCGTAATTGGCCGCGTCGCGAATGATGCCCTGGCCACGGCTCGTCAGATCGGCACGATCCCAGTCAAAGAACACCAGAAAGGTCTTGGCGCCCAGATCGGCCACCGGCATGGGCGCGGCCGCGGGAGGCGCCGCGTTGAAAGCGTAACGCACGCCCAGAAGCATGCTGTGATTGTAATTGTCGGTTGAGGTGATGCGGCCGTTCACGCCAGCGATTCTCGCCGGATACATGCGATCAATCGCCAGTCCCATGAAGCGATACTCCGCCGTCACGGCAAGCCCAGGAACGCTTTCGATGGGGAGGGCGACGCCGAGAATGGCCTGATAGGCGATGCTGTCGCGTTTGTTGCTGGCGGCACCGACCGTGCCCACACCGCCAATGTTGGCACGCAACCCATGTTCCATCACGGCCTGATAGCCAACGCCAAGACCGACATAAGGCTGCACCACTGGCATGAGCCCAACGAAATCGTACAGCACGTTGAACATGACACCGGCTTTTTGCTCATCCCCCCCAAAGGTCCCTGGGCCGCCAAAGCCGCTGGGATGATTGAACCCATGGTTCTGCCGGTAATTGCCTTCGATCTCAGTACGCAGGCCATTGCCAAAACCCCAGCCAAGGCTGAGCACGATCACCGGGCCAATCTCCGAGCGGACATCGCCCTCACGCGCGATTTTGCCGGGAGCGGAAAGCCGGAAGCCCTGGGGCTGGAGATAATTGGCGCCCGCGCCGCCACCCATGTACAGACCGCTGATGGCCTGCGCGCCGGCGGTGGCCAAAGGTGTGATGATCGCGGCTGAAGCCAGCAGAGCCGTCCAGAATTTCATTTTTCATCTCCTGATTTATCATGCGCGGATTGACAATGGGCATGCACACGCATCACATGACGATTGAACAACAAAAATCAGGCCGTTCGTTCCTGATGATTGGATTGCCATGATGGGATGGCGAGGACGGGATGGCGAGGCGTTTTCACTGCTGTTGACTCATTCAAACCAGTTACTTCCGGCACAAAAATCGCCGCGGGTTCGCGTGTGGCGGATCATGGCGGTGCGTTCAATGATGCAGCGTGCTTCGATCACAGTGTTTCTCGCTCTACCGCCCCGTTCCCGGTCATGGAGGGAGAAGTCCATTCAACCCTGAAGGTTCCCCTCGGCGCGATATCCTGACCATGTCTTCAGCACGGCCCGCTGCATTGACAAGGCGAGGGCCACCAGGCTTTTGCCCCTGTCCGTCCGGGCTGTGAGGAGGACACCAATATGTCATGTGGAATACCTCGACCTCAAGGCCGCTGCCCCCATGCCCTGGGCCGCCGCCGCATTCTCGCCTAACCTCCTTCCTATCCTCCGGTCATGGCATCTCCACCCCACCTCACCCGTCCTCATCTGCTGGAGTGCCACGATTGCGGTGCCATCCAACAGCTTCCCGCCATGCCGCCGGACGCGCGGGCGGGGTGTCTGCGGTGCGAGGCGCTGCTGCGTCATACAAGGGCCGATCCGTTCACCCCGCCGCTGGCGCTGAATGTCACGGCCCTCGTGCTGTTCCTGGTGGGCGCGGTGTTCACGCTGATGTCGGTCAGCACCGGCGGCCAGACCCGTGACGCGAACCTGCTGACCGGCCCCGCGCGGCTGACCGGCTTCGGGCTGTGGGAACTCTCGCTGGTCGTGCTGGCCACCACCGTCGTCGCGCCGCTCGCGCGGATTTTGTGCATGATCGCGGTGCTGGTGGGGTTGCGCCTGCCGCATCGCCCTCCCGGCATCCGCATGATTTTCGCCTGGGTCGAGCATCTCCGTCCCTGGTCCATGATGGAGATTTTTCTCCTTGGCCTGTTCGTGGCCTTCGTCCGCCTCAGCGACCTCGCCCATATCGATCTGGGACCGGCGATCGTGGCGCTGGCCGCGTTGACGGCGGCGATGCTGGCGGCCGATCTGCTGCTGGACCCGCATGCGGTATGGGAGGCACTGGACGCCCAGAAACCCCGCCGTCCCCCTCGCCGTTCCCGCCCTCTGGCCGCGCCGGGCGGGCGGACACAGCGCATTGGCTGCGACACCTGCGGCCTTGTCACCCGCGGACAGGAGGGGAAAGCCTGCCCGCGCTGCGGCTTCACCTTGCATCACCGCAAGCCTGGCGGCCTTTCCCGCGTCTGGGCGCTGGTGATCGCCGCACTGGTTCTCTACATTCCCGCCAACACCTGGCCCATCCTGACCGTGCTCCGGTTCGGCGCGGGTGAGCCCAGTACGATCCTGCGGGGCGTGCGTGAACTGATCGAGGCCGGGCTGTGGCCGCTGGCCCTGCTGGTGTTCTTCGCCAGCGTCGTGGTGCCGGTGCTGAAACTGGCCGGCCTGATCGCCTTGCTCGTGACCACGCACGCGTATGCCCAGGGACGGCCCAGGGATCGCACAGTGTTGTACCGGGTGGTGGATTCGGTGGGGCGCTGGTCGATGATCGATATATTCATGGAGTCCATTCTTGTCGCGCTCGTGCAGTTCGGATCGGTCATGATCGTCGTGCCTGGCACGGGAGCCATCGCTTTCTCGGCGGTCGTGATCCTCACCATGTTCGCCGCGCGGGCTTTTGACCCAAGGCTCATCTGGGATCGCGCGGTCAGGGCGTCGTGGCCGGACGCGCCGGAGGTGGCGTCAACGGCCGTGGTTCCGCCG
>JAYVCG010000225.1:0-8122 GCA_043750075.1 Acetobacteraceae bacterium
TCGCCGGAATTGTAATCCGCGCAGCGCGGGATCCCCAGTTCTCCGGCGCCTTCCATGAAGGCCTCGCACACGGGATGGAAGAAATCCATTTCGGTGACGGGCATGCTCCCCGCGCGGCCATGGATGCGGTCGTCGCCGATGCCGACCTTCCGTTCGGTGCGTTTGAAATAGGGCAGCACATCGACATAGCCCCAGCCGCGATTGCCGCGCTGCGCCCAGTGATCGAAATCGGCGCGCTGGCCGCGGTTGTAGATCATGCCGTTGATCGAACTGGACCCGCCCAACGTGCGGCCCTGGGTGGTGGGGATGCGGCGGCCATTGGTCCCCTCCCCTGGCTCGGTCTGGAACTGCCAGGTGTAGGCGGGGTTGAACAGCATCTTGATGAAGCCGGCCGGGATGTGGATGAACGGGTGCCGGTCGGGCGGGCCGCATTCCAGCACGCAGACGGTCACTCCGGGATCCTCGGTCAGGCGGCGCGACAGCACCGATCCCGCCGCGCCGCTGCCCACGATCACGTAATCGAACGTATCCCCACCCATATCGGCCACCAGCATGCTCCGTTTGCTTCTTGTCTGGAATCCATTCTAAGCTCATGCCGGAAATCAGTCCAAGCCCGGTCAACCAGCAACGGAGACCGCATGGAATATGTTTGCGATGCACCGAAGGACGAAACCTGGTTCCGCCTCATGACGGAATCCGAAGCCGTGGCTGAGTCCGAGGACATGCGCCACGCGGTCGAAAAACATTACCGCCGTGAACGCGAACGCGCCGCCGAGAGTTTCCGTCCCCTCACCAGCGTTTATATCGAGCAGGACATCGGCAAGGAAGCGCATGTCCGGCGTTCGATGCCGCTGTTCCTGACGCTGCGGAACCAGGATGGCAAGGGCCTCGTGACCGCGATGCTGCCGCCCGGCGGAAAGTCCGGCGGCGCCAGCATCGTCGTGGGACCAGGCAACGCCGATCCCTACGTGGATCATGGCCCGGCGATCGAGGCGCTTGGCCATCATTTTGGACTCAAACTCGACCGCGCCCAGTGTTATCCCTACCGCCGTTGAACGGAGAGTGAGAATGGTCAATAAACTCGACAGTTTCGTCGCCAATTGCCGCGCCGCGCTGCAAGCCGGGCCGGGGACGCCAGGCCGGGAGAAGGTGCGGGAACTGGTGAAACAGGCTCTGAACGATCCTGATTTCGTCAATACCTACATCCCCGAGGGCACCCCGGAACGGCATGTGCTGTACGAGGACCCCGACCTCGGATTCACCGTCCTGGCGCATGGCTACACCAGCGCCAAAGGCTCCAAACCCCACGACCACGGCCCCTCCTGGGCCGTCTACGGCCAGGCGATGGGCGAAACGATCATGACGGCCTGGGACTGCCTGGCCCGTCCGACCGAGGCGGCACCCGGCAAGGCGAAATTCAATCACAACTACGTGATGAAACCAGGCGACGCCTATCTTTACGATGTCGGCGTGCTGCACTCCCCCGAACGCAAGGGCGCCACCCGCCTGCTGCGGATCGAGGGTCTCAACATGGCGAAAGTGAAGCGCCTGCCCTACGAGGATGTCACCCAGGCGGCGGCGGCGGAATGATCTGCTTCTCGTCGATCACATAGGTTTTAATCCGCCCAATGAACAAGGCGCCGTCGTCCGTCAGGGTTTTCATCTCTGGCGTGGCGGCGGCGCGGCGGAAACTGCCCATGTCGTCGTACCAGAGTTCCGCGAAACCATCGACCTCGACTTCCGTGTCGGGAATGTCGGGCCGCGACAGTGCTTCGGTGATGTGCGACTGCACGTAACGCCGCACTCCCGGCACCGCCAGCGCCAGCGGCCCGTGGATGTTCAGCCAATGATCGACGAACTGTTCATGCGTCAGATGCGGTTTGCGGGTAAGCAGCGACAGAAGCTTGATCATTTGGATGTTTCCTCCTGCTGGTCTGGCCACCAGTCTTCGAGAATTTCGGATTCAGTATAGGTCGTTCCGGTCAGGTGGGGAATCACGCTGGCTGTGATCTCATCGCGGTCCGTCAGGGCACGGGAAACCTGCCTCGCGGTCTTCAATGGAAAATCGGATGTCAGGAACACGGCCATCTCTCTACGTAACGATGGGCTTTGCCGCAACAACAGACTGATTTCCGTTCGCGACCGTCCGATGGTTTCCCTCCATCCGACCCGCGGTTCGGGCACCGGGCTGAACTGAAGCTTCAGCAGATGCTCGATGATCGTCAACACGCGGCTTAGCAGTTCGCGTCGATCCCGTCCGGCCAAACCCTCCAACTCCTCGATCAGATTGTCCCAGTCCAGCCCATGCAGCGCCGCCGTGACATCGCCCTGACCGGCGGCGGCGTCACGCAGCACCCGCAGGGCGCGCACCTGATCGAGGGTCCATTCCTGAATGTCTCGTTCGTACAGATCGTCCGTCTGAACGTCCGCCATCGAAGTTTGCCTTACGCTGCTTCCGCCATCGTCGAACGCTCGCATCCCACTGTCGTCCGGTGCATGTCGCGCACCTGCTCGGCCGGAAACGGGCGGGCACGGTGCATCGTCGCCCGGTTGTCCCAGATCACCAGGTCCCATTGCTTCCATGCGTGCGCGTGAACGAATTTCCGCTGCGTCGCGTGCTCGATCAAATCGCGCAGGAACTGCCGCGCTTCCGGCACCGGCCAGCCGAGGATCGCTCCGGCATGGGACGCCAGATACAGCGATTTCCGCCCCGTGGAGGGGTGGCGGCGCACCAGACGTTGCAGTACCGGTTTGTAACGTTCACGGTCCTCGTCAGTGAAGTCGGTGAAACCCAGGGCGGCGCGGGAATAGAGTTGGGAGTGTTCGCAGACAAGGTCTTCGCACTCGGCTTTCAGATCGCCGTCCAGCGCGTCGTAGGCGGCGCGCATGTCGGCGAATTCCGTGTTTCCATCTGATGACGGAATGATCCGCGCCGACAACAGGGAGAATTTCGCGGGCACCTCCTTGAACGAGCTGTCGGAGTGCCACAGACGATTGCCCAGATTGAACAAACGCCGGCGGCTGTCGCGGGCGAGCACCTGGTTGTTCAGGTCCAGATTGGAAATGTCGTTGATGTGGATCGAGTCCAGCCGCCTGCCCTGGGTGAAATTAATATCGCCTGACGCGATCTCCAGTTCCCCGAAATTACGGCTGAACGCCATTTGCGTTTCGTCGGTGAAACGTTGATCGTGGAAGACCAGCACGCCGTACTGGTCCATCCCCGCCTCGATCGAAGCCGCCTGCTCCCGGCTGAGCGGCTTCGTGATGTCGATGCCGGAGGCCTCGCCCGCGAAGAACGGGCGCGACAGCGGATCGAGCGGTGCGATGCTGAGCGTCATCAGGCCACCAGTTCCGGCAAATCGAGGGCACGGGCGAAACGTTTCGCCGGCTCCAGCGAGTCGCCGTATTTACGATGCATCGCCGTGTGATAAGCAGCACACAGCAGCAGCCGGTCGCGCGTCTTTTGCGTGTTGGTGCCGAAATCCATCAGCATGCACTGCGCGATTTCCTGATTGTGCGGATCGTTGCCAAGCTTGGCGGCGGCCAGCGCGATGCGGGAGACCAGCGGTTCGCGATCGTCGAAACTGTCGCAATACGCCTGCGTCCAGGCCACGCTGTCCGCCCCGTTCAACGCGCATATCGCCGCGTCCACCCGATCCAGCACCTGGGCTTTTGACATGCCGCCCGCGTTGGCTGTCGGGAACGCTTCGGGATGCACGTCGCCAAGCCCGATCTGGTTGCCCGCGACACGATTGGCGAAACAGGCGGCGAGGAACAGCAGACGCAGCCGCCGCGGATGATCGAACCGGTCCCAGAACCACGCCAGGGTGTTGTGATATTCGTAACAATGATGCGGCATGTTGAAGTTCTCAGGCGTGTGCGTTTCCAGCACCGTCTGGCCCACCGCGAGTTGCAGCACATCCAGAATACGCCGCGGATTCTTGCCTGCTTTCAGCAGCGCGGTGATTTCTTCCAGCACCGTGATTTCCGTGTCGCGCAGGACGGTGTGGATCAGGTGCGCGGCTTCCTCCGCCGACACGGTGCCGGTCTGGCGCAGCATGGCGACCTCGGCCTCGCTGACCCCGGCATAGGGGACGGCGTGCAGCGTCTCGCCCTCGATGTGCATCTTGACCCAGTTGCAGGTCATTTCGTAGGTGGAATACCAGCGCGGCCCCACCGCGATGTCGAGCGCGCCCGCGTAAACGACGTTGTGCGCTTTGTCCCAGCCGAGGAAATCGCCGATCTCCACCGTGGCGCGGGCCCGGTACGCCTTGTGTCCGGTCGTGTAGGAGCGGTTGTTGAACGTCCGGTCCTGCACGTCGATCAGCCCGGCGAAGCACATTTCCGCCAGCACCTCGCGGCGCTCGGCGGTGTTTTCCATCAGCCCGAGGAAGACCTTGTAGGCGTCGATCACGTTGCCGCGATGCACCTGCGTCATCCAGTGGTTGAGCCGTTCCTTCAGCGGCCCTTCCAGCGTCTGGGGTTCCTGGTCCTGCCAGTAGACCACCGGCGCGGGCGGGGCGGTGATCTCGCCAAGGTTGCCGCGATGGCGGGTGTAATGGCCGGGAGCCTTGTTGATTTTCTGGTTCCAGATGTCGAGTCCGGTGGGGATGTACCAGATGGTTTGCGCCATCGGCAGCATGGCGAATTTTTCTGGCACCATCTTGTTCAGGTTGATGGTGGCGCGGGCGCTGAGCAGGCAGTGATCGTTGTTCACGAAATTCGGGTAGCCGTCGTCGATGCGTTCATGGTACGGCACATGGGTGAAGGGAGCGTGGATGCGCACGCCCTCGGCGACGATTTCCCGCAGCGGGCGGCCCATGCGGACCAGGTCGTAATAGACCGCGCTGGCGCCCACCTGGTCGCGCATCAGGCAGCGGTCTTCAAGTTTGTCGTACAATGCCCTGGCTTCGCCAAGGTCACGCCCGAGTTCTGTCTGGTTGTCCATCGCCGTATCCTCCGGAACACCTTCTACTGGCGGTCAGACTACGCCTGACCCAACACTTTCGGCAACCTTCACTCCTGGGGTCCGCCTTCCGGACCTCCGCGTCGTGCCTTGGCACGCTGCGCGTGACGGGCTCGCCCTTGAAACCACTCCATTGGAGCGCGGTCCAGGGACCGAGTCCCTGGTGGGGGTTCCGGGGGCAAAGCCCCGGACGGGTTTCAGGGCAGAGCCCTGACCTGTGCTTGACAGACCGCCCCCGCCAACCATGGATACGAACAGCGGGAGGCAAACGGACGATGACGGGAACACACGACGAATCACGCTGGATCATCACCACCGCCGCCGGCACCGGCACTCTGGGCATGGCGGGCGACGGCGGCCTGGCCACGGCGGCGCACCTGAACAACCCGTTCGACCTCGCCTTCACCCCGTCCGGCGACCTGATCTTCTCCGACACCTTCAACCACCGGATTTGCCAGATCGACACCAGGACCGCAACAATCACCACAATCGCGGGCACCGGCGAGCCCGGCTTCAGCGGCGACGGCGGACCAGCCACGCGCGCCACACTGAACGAGCCCTACGGCGTCGTGGTGGACAAAACCGGCATCCTGTATTTCGCCGACCGGCTCAACGGACGCGTGCGAACCGTGAGCACCAGCGGCACCATCACCACACTCGCGGGCGACGGCTCCGGGCAATACAGCGGCGACAATGGCCCCTCCACGAAAGCGGGCCTCGCCGAGCCCAACGGACTGGCGCTGGATGCTGACCACGCGCGCCTGTTCATCGCCGATGTCGCCGGTCACCGGGTCCGCGCCCTCGACCTTCGTTCCGGTATCATCACAACCTGCGCGGGCACCGGCGAGGCCCGCCACGACGGCGATGGCGGGCCCGCGGAGAAAGCCAGCATTTTCGGCGCCCGCGCGGTGGCCCTCGCCCCCGATGGTTCCCTGTACGTCATGGAACGCCAGGGCAGTTGCATCCGCCGCATCCACAACGGCGTCATCGAAACCGTCGCGGGCACCGGCGAACGCGGCTACAGCGGCGACGGCGGTGATGCCCGCCAGGCGGCGTTCGCCGCGCCCAAGGAAATGGCGGTGGCGCCCAACGGCGACATCTTCGTCGTCGATACCGAAAATCACGCGATCCGCCACATCGAGGCCGCGACCTGGATCGTCCGCACCATCGCGGGCACCGGCACGGCGGGACCGGGCGGCGACGGCGGACCGGCCACGGAGGCGGGCCTCGCCCGCCCGCACGGCGCCGTGGTGGGACCGGATGGGCGGGTCCATATCGGCGACAGCGAGAACCACCGCGTCCGCACCCTGACCCGGATGGCCTGACGCTCCATGTCCTGGTTCAATCTCCGCGCCTGGATCGTGCCGATCCTGCTGCTGGTGTGTGGCGCTTTGGTGCTGTACCCGATCGCCTTCCTGCTCACCGCCTCGTTCAACGTGGGCGACCCGCAACTGTTTCCGCCCGAGGAATGGGGCGCCGGAAACTACCTGCGCCTGTTCGAGGAACCGCGCGTCATCGGCAACACCCTGCTCGTAGCCTCGATCGCCACGGTGCTGGCGGTGCTGTTCGGTTTCATCCAGGCGTGGATTCTGACCCGCACCCAAATCCCCGGCCGCGAGCGGCTCGAAACGCTGATGGAACTGCCGTACTACATGACCCCGCTGATCGGCGCCCTCGCCTGGGGCGTGCTGCTTGGCCCGAAAACCGGGCTTGGCAACCAGCTCTGGCGGTCGATGGGCTTCACCAGCGATTTCTTCAACATCTATTCCCCCCAGGGCATCGCCTGGGTCATGGCGCTGTTCGAGGGCACGGTCGCCTTCGTCATGATCTCCGCCGCCATGAAATCCATGGACCCGTCGCTGGAGGAAAGCTCCCGCGTGCTTGGCGCCGGCAAGCTCCGCACGGCGCTGCGCATTACCTTGCCCATGGTGGCGCCGGGCGTGCTCAGCGCCACCATCTTCGTGTTCGCCGAGATGCTTGGCTCCTTCGCGGCGGCGTTCGTGCTGGGGATTCCCGGACGTTTTTATGTCGTGACGACAGCGATCTGGGAATCGGCGCTGTCCTGGCCGCCCGCCTATGGCCACGCCGCCGCGATGGGATTGTCGCTGTTCGGCGCCATGCTGGTCACACTGGGCCTCGCCCGCGTCATCATGCGCCACGGCAGCTACGCCACCATCACCGGCAAGGCGTTCCGTCCCCGGCCGATGGATGTGGGTCTGGCGCGCTATCCGCTGATGGGCATCGCCTGGGGCTACATCCTGGTCGCGGTGATCCTGCCGCTGGCCGCGCTGACGCTGACCTCGTTCCAGCAGTTCGCCACCGTGATCGTTTCTCAGATGAAGTTCACCCTGGCCAATTACGAGACGGCGTTCGCGATGGGCTCGATCGGTCCCGCCTTCGCCAACAGCATGACCCTCGGCGTCACCGTCGCCACGCTTGGCGTGCCGGTGATGGCCATCCTGGCCTGGATCATCTACCGCTCCACCATGCCCGGCCGGGTCCTGATGGAATACGTGGTGATGATCCCCGCCGCCGTCCCCCGCCTCGTGTTCGGACTGGGCTTGCTGTGGGCCTGGATCAACATCCCGATCCCGATCTATGGCACGCTCTGGCTGCTTGGCATCGCTTATTTCACCGTTTTTCTGCCGCTTGGCCTGCGCACCATCGCGGGGGTTGTGCTGCAAATCGACAAGAGCCTGGAGGAATGCGCCCGCGTCTGCGGCGCCTCCTGGACGTATCAGATGCGCACCGTGACGCTGCCCTTGCTGAAACCCGGCCTGATCGCCGCCTGGCTGTTGATCTTCATCGCCAGCGTGCGCGAACTCGGCGTGTCGGTGTTCCTGATGGGGCCGCATTCCAAGGTGATCGCGCCGTCCATCGTCAATTCCTGGCTCAGCGCCAGCTCGGAACTGTCCGCCGCCATGGCCTTGCTGCAAACCGTGATGGTCTTCATCGCCGTCGCCATCATGTTCCGTGTCGCGCGGAAAGTCACAGGAGCCAGCGCATGACCCCCAGCATCGAGGTCGAGGATCTGGTCGTCCGTTACGGCGCCGCCACCGCCGTGGACAAAGTCAGCTTCGCCATCGCCCCCGGCGAACTCGTCACCTTGCTCGGCCCCTCCGGCTGCGGCAAGACCACCAGCCTGCGCGCCATCGC
>JAYVCG010000226.1:0-11250 GCA_043750075.1 Acetobacteraceae bacterium
GCGGGCTGAGAATGCCGGAGACGACGAAGCCAAACGAGAACGCGCCCGCGATGACGCCGCGATCCCAGTGGAATTCCTCCAGGATGGGCGGGAACAGCAACGAGAACGCGGTGCGCGCGTTGACGCCAATGCCCATGGTCACGAAGGTGACGGCGACGATGATCCAGCCGTGGAAGAATGGCACGCGCATGGGGTTTCCTCGGCGGGGCCAGGGTGGCTCGGGGCGTGTTTGGACCGACGGGGGGCGGGGATCAACCGGTGCCGGGAAGGCTGACACCCAAAGTCATCGCGGCGGCGCACATCTGCCGGTCGAGCATCGCGAGCGGCAGGTTCCGCCGCCGCGCCAGTTCCAGATACGCCGCGTCATACACGGTGAGCCGCGCATCATCGGCCAGGGCGGCGCGGCGGAATTCCACGTCGATCCGGCCACGGCGCACCGCCAGGGTCGAACTGTTGGCGACCTCCAGCCGCCATGAAGCGAGGACAATCGCGCCTGTCTCCTGGACCCTCCGCCGTCCTGCCCTGGGCATGCTCCGCATGACGGCTCGCCTTTGGAAACCATCCATTTTTCACGGCATTCGCGCGAACGGGCGTGCCGCTTCCAGCAGTGCCGCTGACGGGGCCAGGCGCGGGCCTTCTCCGTCGTCCACCGGCGGCACGATGATTACCTCCCACCCCGCCAGTCTGCGCAGCGACTCCTGGGCCACCGGATGGTCCAGCAGTGGCTGGTTCAAGGATGGCCCCACGATCACCGGCGTGCCGCGTCCGATCGCCTCGGCGGCCACGGACAGCGCCAGAGTGTCCGCGATGCCGTGCGCCAGCTTGTTGAGCGAATTGAACCCGCACGGCGCGAACAGCACCACCCCGCGCGGTGGACGCGGCCGGATGGCGCGATCGAAATACGACTCGACCACCTGAACCCCCGCCACATCCGCGAGTTCACGCCCGGAAATCACCCGCGCCGCGTTGGGCGTTGGCACCACGAGCACTGTCGAGAACCCCAGTCCGAGCAACCCCCGCGCCAGCTCCGGACACCGCGCCGCCGTGGTCGTGCCACTGAGCAGCAAATACGCGACCTCAAACCTCTCACCACCCACACGCATTTTCCTTCTCCCTCCAATGGACGGGTTCCAAGAGCCATCGCTGTCCTGCTGTCGCAGGGCGGCGGGTGGTTCAGCAGGGCAGCGCCCTCCTGGCGGGCATGGGGCGAAGCCGCACACGCCTCGCACAATCCCACGGATCCCGTAATATGCCACCACCAAAGGGGAAAGCGCATGCAAGCGGATTACGTCATCGTCGGCGCGGGCTCGGCCGGTTGCGTCCTGGCCAACCGGTTGACCGAAAACACCGCCACCCGCGTCATCCTGATCGAGGCCGGAGGCCGCGACATTCACCCGCTGATCCACATCCCCGCCGGCTACATGAAATTGCTCGACCACCCGACATTGACCTGGAACTACAAGGCCGACACCGAATCCGACCTCAACGGCCGCGAAATCCCCTACCCGCGCGGCCGCGTACTGGGCGGGTCAAGCTCCATCAACGGCATGATCTACATCCGCGGCCAGCCCGAGGATTTTGACCATTGGGCGCAACTCGGCAACCGCGGCTGGTCCTGGGACGATGTGCTGCCGTATTTCCGCAAGGCCGAGAACTGGGAAGGGCCGGAAAACGCGGTCCACGCCAAGGGCGGCCCCTTGAACACCTCCCGCACCCGCGACCAGCCCCTGCTGTGCCAGGCCGCCGTGGAGGCCGGGCAACAAATGGGCTGGACCTACCGCGAGGACGTGAACGACCTGCCCGCGGGCTTTGGCGACCATATCGGCTGGGTGCAGCAAACCCGCGGCGGCCGCCTGCGGGCCAGCGCCGCGCGCGCTTATCTGCATCCGGCGATGAAACGGCCCAATTTGCGCGTGGTGACGAACGCCCTGGTGCATCAGGTGCTGTTCGAGGGCACGCGCGCCACCGGCGTCAGCTTCTCCCGCGGCGGCAGGCGGGAGAAGGCGGAGGCAGCGGCGGAAGTCATCCTTTCCGCCGGAGCGATTGGCTCGCCGCACATCCTGCAATTGTCCGGCGTCGGCGATCCCGATCATCTGGAGCGTGTCGGCATCGAGGTGCGTCACCCGCTGCGCGGCGTCGGCAAGAATTTCCAGGACCATTTCATCGCCCGCGTGTCCTGCGCGGTGAAGGACGCCCCCACCCTGAACGAGAAATCCCGCGGCCTCGGCCTCGCCGGGGAAATTCTCCGTTATGTCGTCAGCGGGCGCGGGTTGTTGACCTATGGCGCCTCCCTGGTCGCCGCCTCGGTCAAGGTGCTGCCGGAATCGGCCACGCCCGACATTCAGGCGTTGTTCGCCTCCGCCAGTTACGCGCCCGGTCCGAAGCGCAGGCTGGCGGATACGCCAGGGATGACGGGGGGCATGTGGCAGATGCGCCCGCTCAGCCGCGGGCATGTCGAGGCGCGCTCGCCCAGGGCGGAGGATCAGCCTTCGATCAATCCTCGTTATTTGGATGATGAGCGGGACCGCCGCGCCGTGATCGGCGGATTGCGGCTGGTGCGCCAGTGGTTCCAAAGCCCCGCTCTGGCCCGTTACGTGGTCGCCGAGACCGTTCCTGGGCCTGACGTTCAGACGGATGACGAATTCGTTTCTTATGCGCGCCAGACCGGGACCACGGTGTTCCACGCCAGCGGTTCCTGCCGCATGGGGCCGGATGCGCTGTCGGTGGTCGATGACCAGTTGCGCGTGCATGGGCTGGAGGGGCTGCGGGTGATCGACGCCTCGGTGATGCCCGCCGTCACGTCCACCAACACCAACGCACCCACGATCATGATCGCTGAGAAGGGAGCGGCGATGGTGCGTGCGGGAGGGCGGGATGCGCGGGCCGCGTGAAGGGGGGAGCGTGCATCACCTTCATGGTGTCCTGCCTGCTGGCGGGAAGGATCGGGAGGGTAAAAATTTCAAAAGTTTAATGTTCTCAGGTATGCACCGTGGCTCTGGTCTTCTGGAAACTTACTGTTTGCGTGACATTTACCACTCTAATTTTTCGCAAGGCAAGAATTAGGCTTGACATGGGTGCGATTCAACATTGTGCGGAGTAAGCTGACGATTCGGCAATCGAGGGAATCGGACCCATGGCGACGGTGAAACTCAGCGACGACGCGCTTTTGGCGTTTTTCAAATCCCACCCCGAGTTGCGCGACAGAATGGCGTCGATCGTTGGCGCGGTGGAGAACGCGGACGGCACTCTCGCGGAGGCAGACGCGGCGGAGGAGCGCCTGGTGGAGGAAATGCGGCTTTCGGGGCGGATCCGCGCGTGCACGCGGTGGGCGGCGGCGCGCCGTGGATTCTGGGCCAGATCGAGGAACGGTTCGGCGATCAGGGCAGCTATTTGATTGATTTCCATCATGTTTGCGAGTATTTGGGTGCAGCCGCGAAGACGGTCGCGCCAGACCCGGCGGTCAGGAAATCCTGGATGGAGGCGCAAAAGGACGCGTTGAAAACGGGGCGTATCGACGCGGTTCTCAAAGCCCTGGTTCCCCACCGCGAAGCCGCCGAAGTCAGCGACGGCCAGGCCCCGGTTCGCGCCTGGCATCGCTATCTCGACACCCGCGAAGACCAATTGAAATACCGCGAGGCCCTGGCCGAAGGGCTTCCGATCGGCTCCGGCGAAATCGAAAGCGCGCACCGCCATGTCGCGCGAAAACGCCTGAAACTCCCTGGCGCCTGGTGGCTCGCCGAGCACGCGGAACACATGCTCGCGCCACGGATCAACCGGTTGAACGGCGATTGGCAGGCCTGTTGGAACACTCTTGCGGCGAACCCGCCTGTAGCCGCCAATCTCAACTGGCCCGACGTATCACGAAAGACCGCCGCTTGATCGCACAACTTTGGTTCGCATCCCTTGACATAATGCTATTTGACCACAATGGTTGCCCGCTCTATTCAATGTAGAGTTAGTGGTTTACGGTTTTGGTGCCAATCATTGCTTTGGGCACCAAACGGTGCGCGTTCAATATCGTCCCAATACGGTTGGTGTCTTTGGTGTCATATGCCATAATTTTAATCAAACGAGATAGCTGCGCGCCTTAAAAATAAGCAAAAACCACAGTTCCGTGCCTTCAAAACAAACAAAACAGAAGGAAATAAACCATGACATTCCAAGGCTCATTCATCAAACCGCTCGCGATAGTGATAGCTTTGGCCGCCCTTCTCGCTACAACTACGGTGCAAGCGGCTCCACCGAACGAGAAGAGTCTCTACGAGCGGCTTGGCGGCGTCTTTGCCATTGCGGCGGTGGTTGACCACTTCAGCGACGCGCTTGTGAAGAACCCGATCGTGGGACAGACTTCAAAGAACCCAGCCCTGAAAGAATGGCACACGGCTAACCTGAAGCGGTTACCCGGCCTGAAATTCATGCGAACACTGTGGGTCTGCACCGCCGCGGGCGGGCCGTTCAAATACACGCCCACCCGACCAGGAAAGACTGAATTGGGTCTTGAGGAAGCGCATCGCAACCTGAAGATCTCGCCAGCGGAATTCGACGAAGTCGCGGCCGAGCTGGCACGTACCCTTGACTTCTTCAAAGTGCCTCGCCCCGAGAAGGAAGAAACTCTTGCCGCCTTCGCGGCGCACAAGAACGAGGTAACGGCTGGCTATGCGGCGCGGTGATTATCCGACAGGCGCGGTTCAATGATTGACGTATAAGCTCATTACGTTAAACCCCGCTTCGGCGGGGTTTTCCGGTCTCGCGAAGGACCCTTTGAGAGACACCAGATTAACCACGATAAATTTTCTGCTTGGTGAAAGTAAAAACACCGGATAACAATGACATGTCACAATAAACGCTGTGCTGATTATAGCACCGTGATTTTTAAATCGCTAATTCATGGTTCAATATCATGGCACGACCTTATAATCTTTCCGATGCTGGCCGTCGCGCCAAAGTCACACACATGAAGAGCCGGAACGCCGATCCCGCTTTTCAGGAAAAACCACTGCCCCACGTCATTGATAATGTGGTGAATCTCTGAATCGATGGCTCCGTAATGACGGAGATGGATCGTGACAGCGAAACAAATTACCGTGAAGAAATACGCCGTCAGTCTTGGCGATGATGAGCGTGAACGACTGAACGCATTGATTCATATGGGCAAACATCCGGCCCGGCAGTTGATGAAGGCACGGATTCATCCTGCCGAAATATACCAAGAGCCAGACTGTCTATCTAAGCGTAGAACTCTCCCCTGGTTTATGAGCCGCTGTTCAAAGTCAGATTGTATCATATTCAAATTTGGTTTGAAGGGTGGAGACCGATATTGCCAAAGACCAGATTTGTTGCAGAATTCGGCTTTTCATCAACAAAATCAATGGCAAAAACCGACTTATGCAACAGCTCTGCTGTTGGCTCCAACGAAGGTCTTCCCATCGCTCGCAACTGTAGCTCCCGGACCCTCATCACCGCCACCTGTCCCGGATCGTGGAACAGCTTCCTGCTCAGCGTCCACGCGCCCGTGGCGCTGGCGCCGTCATACACCGCGATCTCGCCGCCCTGGCCGTCGTGGAGGAAGAACGCCGCCGTCCCGCCCGAGGGCGTCTTCGAGAACCTCCGGCCGAACGGATCATACGTGTAGCGCGCCACCTGGGCGCCGTTGACGCTGGCGGTGAGGATGCGCCCGGCGCCCTCAGTGTCATACGTAGCTTCGTGTCCCCCGCGGGCGATGGCCCATGCCCAGGGGCGGCGGGGGCGATGAGACCCCGGCCTGGTCATTGACGATGGCTTACCTCAGACGCGATGCCCGGAAGGCGCCCAGGCGATGCTCAGGACAGGCTGCGCCGGACATCGGGCGCGGGGCCGCCCCATGCGAGGACCGGACAGGGTGTTCCTCCGGTCCATGCGGCCGCCATTTCCCGCCACAGACCGGGCCGCGCGGTGTCGGCCATCACCCTCATCTCCGCCGGAAGAAAGATCATGTCGGTGAACAGAGTGACCGGCCAGTTCAGATCGGGAAGCCGCGCGATGGTCTTTTCCATGACACCCTCTCCGGGAGCTTGTTGATGAACGGGAGAATACCGGGTCATTGTCGCGGCATGATCGCGCGGGGAGGGTGGAAATGTCATGTGTGTCGCGCCGCGGGACGATGCCAGGCTCCCCGCCCCGTGCTAAACTCCGCCCGCGACTCGCGGAGGGGACCATGCACGAACCCGAGACTTTCCTGTTCGACGACGACGGCGCCATTCCCAACTCCCGCCTTCCGTTGCTGGTCTACCGCGCCGCCCTCCCGCCCGATCCCGCCATGATCGAGCGTCATTTCGCCGCCCGCCACTGGCCCCCCGCCTGGCGCGACGGCGTCCACCCCTTCCACCACTTCCACGCCAACACTCATGAAGCCCTGGGCGTCGCCCGCGGCCAGGCGTCGGTGCTGTTCGGCGGACCCAACGGCCAGACGCTGACGGTCAGCGCGGGGGACATCGTGATCGTCCCGGCGGGCGTCGGGCATCGCGCCATGAGCCACTCACCGGATTTGCTGATCGTCGGCGCCTACCCCGACAACGCCCCGCGCCCGGACCAGTATCGCGGCGACCCCGCCGAGCACGCCTCCGTGCTTGGCAAGATCGCTGCCGTGCCGCCCCCCGCCGCCGATCCCGTCACCGGCGGCGATGGCCCGCTGCGCCGCCTGTGGGGAAATGCGTGGGGAAATGCGTGGGGAAGCGCCGCCGCGTGAGCGATCCGGTCCGCGCGCGCCTCATCGAACGTTTCCTGGCGGCCAGCGGCTTCGCTCTCCGCGACGCCACGCCGCTGGCTCAGGATGCGAGTTTCCGGCGGTATCTGCGGCTGAAAGGGGGGGCGGTGCTGATGGACGCGCCGCCGCCCGAGGATATACGCCCCTTTCTCCGCGTCGCCGCGCATCTGACGGGCCTCGGCCTGTCCGCGCCGCGCATCCTCGCCACCGACGAAACCCACGGCCTCATCATCGAGGAAGACCTTGGCGACGCCCTGTTCTCCACCCTGCTGACCGAGACCCTCTTGACCGAGACCCTCTTGACCGAGAACAGCCTGACCGGGGCCAACCTGACCGAAGCCACCGCGGACAGCCTGCTCGACGCCGCCATCGACGCGCTGATCGTGCTGCAACGCGCCGCGCCACCGCCCGGATTGCCTGTGTGGGGCGGAACGGAGATGACCCAGACCGCTTTGGGCACCTTGTTCGACTGGTGGTGGCCCGCGACCCACGGCGCGCCCGCCCCGGACGCCGCGCGCGCCGCGGTGACGGCGGGCCTGTCCGCCATGCTGACGCCTCTGCAAGCCGGGCCGCGCGGTTTCGTCCACCGGGATTTCTTCGCGGGCAACCTGCTGTGGCTCCCGGACCGGAGCGGACCGCGCCGCGCCGGGCTGATCGACTTCCAGGGCGCCGCGATCGGGCATCCCGCGTACGATCTCGTGTCCCTGTTGCAGGACGCGCGCCAGGACATGCCCGCCGCGTGGGAGGAACGCGCCATCGCCCGTTATCTCGCCCTTCGTCCAGAACACGACCCCGTGGCGTTCCGCGCCGCGTATGCCGCCTGCGCCGCGCAACGGCATCTGCGCGTGGCCTGCCAATGGGTGCGGCTGGCGAAACGCGATGGACGCCCGGATTACCTCGCGCATGGCCCGCGCACCTGGCGCCTGCTGACAAAGGCCCTGACCGCGCCCGCCGCCGCGCCGTTGGCCGCCGCGCTTGACCGCTGGGTGCCAGAACACCAACGCCGCAACCCGCCAGGACTGACCGCATGACGCTCCGGCTTGCCCCCAACCGGCCTTTCTCCGTCCAGGATGCTGCTGTTCAGGGAGATGCTGTCCAGAATGCCGCCGCCCAGACGCGGCCCGTCCGGCCCCACAGCGCGATGATCCTGGCGGCCGGGCTCGCCACCCGCATGCGCCCGCTGACCAGCGAAACCGCCAAGCCGCTTCTCACCCTGGGCGGGCGGACGCTGCTGGATCACGCCCTCGACCATCTCGTGGCCGAGGACGTGGAAACCGTCATCGTCAACGCCTTCTGGCAGGCGGATAAGGTGATCGCCCATCTCGCCACGCGCGCCGCGCCGCCACGCACGACGGTGTCGCGGGAGACAGAGTTGCTCGATACCGGCGGCGGCGTGCGTGACGCGCGGCCGCTTCTGGGCGCGGACCCGTTCTTCGTCATCAACGGCGATGCGTTCTGGCTCAACGGCCCCGCCAGCGCGCTTGGCCGCCTGACCCAGGCGCTGACGGACGCGGTGGACATCGTGCTGCTGGTGCATCGCACCTGCCAGGTCCATGCCGAGACCGGCCATGGCGACTTCGCGCTGGACCAGCTTGGCGTGCCGCGGCGGCGGCGGGAGCGGGAGATCGTGCCCTACCTCTTCGCCGGCATCGCGCTGATGCGCCCCTCCGCGCTGGAGGACATGCAAGCCGGTGCGTTTTCCATGAACCGCGCCTGGGACCGGGCGATGGAGGCGGGACGCCTCCGCGCCGTGGTGCATGACGGGATCTGGTTTCACCTCTCCACCCCGCCCGATCTCGACGAGGCAGAAACCGTGCTCAAAGCCCGCCTCACGGGCGATGCGCGCTGGCCGTGGCGTTGAACCTCTTTTCCATCCCCCCAGGCGTCCCGTTCCTGGACGCGCTGGCCGAAGGATGGCTGCGCGAACGCGGCGGCGATCCGCTGTCCATCGCCGACGGCCTGATCCTGGTCCCAACCCGCCGCGCCGCCCGTTCCCTGGTCGAGGCGTTCCTGCGCGCCTCCGACGGAAGCGGCCTCCTGCTTCCCCGCATCGTCGCTTTGGGCGCGCTCGACGAGACGCCGCTGGCGCTGGAAGGCGCGCTCGATCTGCCTCCGGCGGTGGAACGCGCGCACCGGCTGTCGGTGCTGGCGTGGCTCATCCTCAAGATGGACGGCACCGGCGGGGCGCCGCGCACCGCCGACCGGGCCTGGACTTTGGCGCGCGAACTCGCCTCCCTGATGGATGAGGCCGACCGCGCCGGGATCGACCTCGCCACGCGTCTGCCCGACGCCGCCGATCCCGTTCACGCCGAGCACTGGTCGCGCACGCTAGACTTCCTGCGCATCGTCACCCACGCTTGGCCCGCCTGGCTGGTGGAACAGGGGCTGATTAACCCCGCCGCCCGTCAGGTCGCGCTGCTGAACGCGCAGGCGGCGGCGTGGGAGGCCAGCCCCCCACCGCATCCGGTGGTGCTGGCGGGCACCACCGCGGGCATTCCCGCTGTCGCCCGCCTCGCCCGCGCCATCGTCCGTTTGCCCCAGGGGCGTGTCATCCTGCCGGTGCTCGACACCGAAATGTCCGACGCGGCCTGGGCGGCGATGGAGGCGAGCCATCCCCAGGCCGGTCTGGCGCGGCTGCTCACCGGGCTGGACGCGATCCGGAGCGATGTGCGCGACTGGGTGCCGCCTTCCCCCCGCGACTCGCGCTTCGCCACGCTGTCCCGTGCCCTGCTGCCCGCCGCCGCGCTGGCCGCCTGGCAGGAGCCGTGCGCCCCGCTGCCGGCCGGGATATGGCGTCTGAAACCCCGCGACACCCAGGAGGAAGCCGAGGCAATCGCCGCGATTCTGCGTCAGGCCGTGGAAACGCCGGGCCGCACCGCGGCGCTGGTCACTCCGGATCGCGACCTCGCCTGCCGGGTTTCGGCGGCGTTGTCGCGGCACCACATCATCGCCGACGACAGCGCGGGGGAAAAGCTGACCGAAACGCCTCCCGCCGTCTTCCTCCGCCTGCTGGCCCAGGTGATGGCGGAAAACTGGGCGCCGGTGGCGTTGCTGGGACTGTTGAAGCATCCGCTGGCGGCGGCGGGCCTGTCCCCGGCGGCGTGCCGGAGAGGCGCCCGCGCCTTGGAACTCACCGCCCTGCGCGGGCCGCGCCCGATGGCCGGGCTGTCCGGTCTGCGCCGCGCGATCGGGCGGGCGGGGGAGGGGCTGAACGCATTCCTGTCCCGCGTCGAAGCCTGTCTTGAACCGGCGCTGCGGATGGAATCCAGCGTGGCGCGTTCCCCTGCCGCGGCGCTGTCGGCGCTGATCGCCGCCGCGCAGAACCTCGCCTCCACCGACACCGAACCCGGCGAGGCCAGACTCTGGGCCGAGGAGGAAGGCGAGGCGCTCGCCAGCGTCCTGACCGCGGCGCTCGCCGCGCTGCCCAACCTGCCGGACCAGCACGGCGATGTGATGCCGGGCCTGCTCGACGCGCTGCTGGAAGGCGAGGTGGTGCGCAGCCGCCGCGCCCTGCGGGGCCGGGGCGGCGCCGAGCATCCGCGGGTCTTCATCTGGGGGCCGCTGGAAGCGCGGCTGCAATCCGTGGACGTGGCCGTGTTGGGGGGCCTCGTCGAGACCGTCTGGCCGCCCGCGCCGGAGGCGGGTCCGTGGCTCTCCCGCCCGATGCGCGCCAGCGTCGGCCTGCCCTCGCCCGAGGAAGCGATCGGGCTCGCCGCGCATGATTTCCTGTCCGCCACGCTGTCAGCGGCCGAGGTGATCCTGTCCTGCCCCGACCGCCGCGACGGGGCGCCCGCCGTGCCCGCGCGCTGGCTGACCCGGCTGGACGCCTTGCTGTCCGGACAAAAACACCTCCTGCCCCTCCACCCCGCCGTCGCCTGGGCGCGGGCGCTGGACCGCCCGGTGAACGGCGTGAAACCCGTCGCGCCGCCGCGTCCCTGTCCCCCGGTCGCGGTGCGGCCCTCGAAGCTGAGCGTCACCGAGATCGAGACCTGGCTGCGCGATCCCTACGCGATCTACGCCAAACATATCCTGCGTCTGCCGGCGCTGAAGCCGCTGGATCAGGAAACCGACGCCGCCGATTACGGGACGCTGGTTCACGCCGGTCTGAACCTGTTCCTGCGCGATCATGACATCGCCTGGCCAGAGGACGCGGGCGGCCACATGCGCCGCGCCATGCTGCGGGCACTGGGCGAGGCCGGGGTGCGCGAGGCCCTGGCCGCCTGGTGGGCGCCAAGGCTGGAACGCATCGCCGCCTGGGTCGTGGAAACCGAATGGGAGCGGCGCACCAGCGGCCTGCTGACCGGCATCGAAACGGAAAAATCCGGCGATCTGGAAATCGTGCGTCCGGGGCGGCTCTTTCGCCTGACCGCGCGCGCCGACCGGATCGAGCGCCGCGCCGATGGCAGGCTGGCGATCCTCGATTACAAAACCGGTCTGGTGCCCTCGCAAATCGATGTCGATGCCGGTCTGGCGCCGCAATTGCTGCTGGAAGCGGCGATGGCGGCGCG
>JAYVCG010000227.1:0-3429 GCA_043750075.1 Acetobacteraceae bacterium
CTTCGACGACGCGCTGGCGATCGAGGCCCTGCTGAGCGCCGCCGCCGCCGTCGCCTTCCTGGTCCCGGTCAACGCGGGCGTGCAGGAAGCGGGCTACGCCGGACTGGGCGCGGTGTTCGGCGTGCCGCCCGAGCTTTCGCTTGGCGTCTCGCTGGTCCGCCGGGGCCGCGACATCGTGGTTGGCGTGCCCATCCTGCTGCTGTGGCAATACATCGAGATGCGGGCCTTGCGGGCGCGAACGGCTGCGGCGGTGAACAGCGGCGCCCAGTCCGCCGCGGGCGCCCATGGCGTCACCGCCCGCCCGGACACCTGAGATCACCCTTTCCCCGTCATGGTCCGGCCTGACCGGACCTTCTGTCGCGGTACTGTGCTGGCGGAGATGGCCCTGTCAGGCCGGACCATGACGCGCGTGGGAAGATCAAAGCCCGGTTCAGAGACCCGGCACGAAAGGAACCATCGCCATGGAAGCGTTACGCTGCACCATCATGCGAGGCGGCACCAGCAAGGCGGTGTTCCTGCGTGAGGAAGATATCCCGCCGCCCGGCCCGGACCGCGACCGGCTGATCCTGCGCGTCTTCGGCTCCCCCGACAAACGCCAGATCGACGGTCTGGGCGGCGCCGACCCGCTGACCAGCAAGCTCGCGATCATCGGCCCGCCACGGCGCCCCGGCATCGACGTGACCTACACGTTCGGCCAGGTCGAGATCGACCGTCCGCACGTCGATTACCACAGCCTCTGCGGCAACATCTCCGCCGCCGTGGGCCATTACGCGATCGAATCCGGCCTCGTGGAACCCGTCGAGGGGATAACGCGTGTGCGCGTCTGGACCACCAACCTCAACCGCACGCTGACGATCGAGGTGCCGGTGCGCGACGGCAAACCCGTCCGCCTTGGCGCCTACCGCGTGCCCGGCGTGCCGGGATCGGGCGCGCGCATCCTGCTCGACTTCGCCGACACGGCGGGCGGGGCCACGGGCAAGCTGCTGCCCACCGGCAACCCGGCCGATACGCTGGACGTGCCGGGCGTGGGTCCGATCGAGGTCTCATTGGTCGATATCGGCAACGCCCATGTCTTCATCCGCGCCCATGACGTGGGGCTCACCGGCACGGAAAGCCCGGCCCAGATTGACGCCGACCGCGGCCTGCTCGACCGGCTGGAACGCATCCGCGCCGCCGGAGCCGTCCGCATGGGCATGGCCAGCAGCATCGAAGCCGCCCGGTCCGAAACCCCCGCCACGCCCATCCTCGGCATCGTCTCCCCGCCCGCCGCCTACACCAGCCATCTGGACGGAACGGCGGTGGCGGCGGAGGACGTGGACCTCGTGGCGCGGGTGCTGTTCATGCAAATCACGCACAAAACCTACGCCGGCACCTCCACCGTCTGCACCGGCGTCGCCGCGCGCATCCCCGGCACCCTGGTGGCCGAAGCCACCCGCCCCGAGGCAAGCGGCCGGATGGAGATCAGGATCGGCCACCCGGCGGGGGTGATCGAAACGGAATCCGATGTCGTCCTCGCCGGACCCAACCGCGACCACGGCGTCCGCCGCGCCACCCTGGGCCGCACGGCGCGGCGCATCCTGGACGGCACGGTCTATCTGGACGGAGAGGACGCGGGCTGAATGCGTATACGGAACGTTCCGCCCGAGTGAAAATCCGTGGAGCCAGAGGGATGGCCGGAGGGCTGGAATGAATCAGGGGTTTTTCTCCGTGTCCTCCGTGGTGAAAATCTTTTCAGACCATCAACGATTCCGCTCTCCCCGGATGGACACGAACCGCCTTTCCCCGCTCAGCCCGTCAGCTTTTCGGTGCTGATCGCGATGGCCTCCCCCTGGGGGCGGGCGACGAGGATACCGGCACCCCCCGCGTCCTCCATCATGTAGCGGGCGACCGGGCCAAACAATTCCTTCATCTGCGCCGCGTCGCAACCGGGCGCGAACACCCGCAGCACGCGCGGATCGTAGAAGCGGAACAGCATCCGCGCGCCGGTGGGCCCGCGCACCATGTTCAGGCGGCGGAAATGGTCGCGCAGGGTGTCCATCGACACCAGCGACCAGAAGAAGATCCCCCATGACTCCCCCCAGCCATTGTTCCAGATCCAGTCGAAGATCCGGTCATCCACGCCCAGGGACAGCACGTAGGGGGAGACGCCGGCGAGTTCGCGGGCGGTCGGACCCTGATACAGGCTCAGGATCGGTTCGCTGGAGGACAAATGCCGCAGCCCCTCGTAAATCCGCGGATCGCGCGCGGCGTCGAGGACGGCGTAGAGATTGGCCCGCCTTGGCCGCGCGGGATCGCCGTTGAGCTGCCACAGGCAGTCGATCGCCCGCGCTTTGGCGGCCTGATCCTTACGGATGATGTCAGACATTCAGCAACCCCGCTGCCGCTTTGGCACATTCCTCGCAGAACGGAGCGCCGCTCTTCGCCGCGTCCATCAGGGTTTGCGCCTGCGCCGAAACGGCCGGCGGCACCGCGGGCGCGGCGGCTGGCATGGGCCGCGCGGCGGCCTCCGCCGCCCTGGCACATTCCTCGCAGAACGGAGCGCCGCTCTTCGCCGCGTCCATCAGGGTTCGCGCCTGCGCTGAAACTTCCGCCGGCAACGCGGGCAAGGCGGTTTGCACGGCCTGCGCGGGCTGCACGACACCCAGCAGCCCCGCCGCCGCCCTGGCGCATTCCTCGCAGAACGGAATGCCGTTCTGCGCCGCTTCCATCAGGGTTCGCGCCTGCGCCGAGACCTCCGGCGGTAACTCGGGCAAGGCGGTTTGCGCGGTATGGACGATCGGGGGCAATGAGGGCAGCGGCGGCGGTGGCGACGTGTCCGGTTTCAACGCGGTGGGCACCCGGTGCCTGACCCGGACGAGGCGCAGCTTGTCGATCCGGATCTGGTGCGCCCCTTCCGCGAAAGGCAGCAGAGCGAGCTTGCGCTTCATCAGCCGCTCAGCGAGCCACGCCGCGAAATCGCTGGCCTGGCCCGCCTCTGGCATGGTGGCCGTGTCCCCGGCATCGCGCGCGGCCCGCGTCAGAGCCTCCCCCGACGCCGGATCGCGCAGAAGATGTCGCAGGAAATCCACCGCGATCCGTTCCCGCGGGAAATACACGCATTGTTCGGCGCGGACCGTCATTTCCTCGGTGTCCCGGTAAATCACCGTCACCGACGCCGGCAGCTTCTGCCCCACCCGCATCTCCCCCTGGGCGATGGCTTGCGCGGCTTCCAGCAGCATCACGCCGGGCGACGAGGCGCTGATCCGCCGCGTCCCCGCCGCCATCTGGGAAAATTCCTGGAGCAACACCGGCAGCAGGCGTTCCACGGCGATGGCGCGCGACAAAAAGCCCGCCACCCGCGTCACCTGCCCCCGGAAATCCCGCGGGACATAGGGGACGGAGGCCGCGTCGGGGCGCAGCGAAGTGGCGGTCCGGCCGGGATCGATGAGC
>JAYVCG010000228.1:0-2516 GCA_043750075.1 Acetobacteraceae bacterium
GACAAGGCATTCAGCTCCGGCGCGGATGTGTCGAATTTACCGGAACTGTGGCGTTCGATCCCGACGATTGGTTACAACACCGAAAAGCCGATCATCGCCGCCACGACCGGCTGGGTGATCGGTGGCGCCATCGTCATGGTGATGATGTGCGACCTGATGGTTTCAACCGAAAGCACGACTTTCTATTACCCGGAAGCCAAACTCGGCACCACCGCGGGCGGCATCAGTTCGCTGGTGACACGCATGCCGCACAAGCTCGCCATGGAAATCATGCTCCTGGGCTCCAAGGTGCCCGCCCAGAGGGCGTATGACGTGGGTTTCGTCAATCGCGTCGTGCCCAACGGAACGCATGAGACAGTGGCGCTGGAAATGGCCGCCGAACTGCTGGAGTCCGCCCCGCTGGTGATTGGCGCGCTGAAACGCCTGGTCGCCGAGGTGATGCCGGTTGGCCCGATCGAGCGCATGGTGGCGATCAGCCAGACCATCGCCCATGTGCGTCAATCGGAAGACATGCAAGAAGGCATCGCCGCCTACAAGGAAAAACGCAAACCGCACTTCAAGGCCCGCTGACTTCCGCGGCATCTGTGCCGTGCGGCCGGGTCCGCCGGATCGTGAAGCATCCACGCCAGTAATGGGGAAAAGTCATGCCGGAAACGGGACGTGTCGCGCTGATCACCGGATGCGGGAAGCCGGTCGGGATTGGCGCCTCGACCGCGCGGGCGCTGGCCAAGGCGGGGATCACCGTTGTCGTCACCGATGTGGCGCCAGCGGGTCTCGCCAATGAACATAATGTTCAGGGCGATGTCGATCCACAGTGGCGGGGTGTCGATAGTCTCGTTGAACAGATCGTCACGGCTGGGGGGCGGGCGTCCTCAGCACTTGGCGATGTCAGCCGGGAAGCTGACGCGCGGCGGATGGTCGATACGGTCCTGGAGCGGTATGGGCGGCTCGACATTCTGGTGAACAATGCCGGCGCGCCGCAGGGCGCGGACCGCAACAGGATCGAGGATGTGCCGGTCGAAGCCTGGGACCAGACCATGGCGGTCAATGCGCGCGGGACTTTCCTGATGTCGCGCGCCGCCGCGCCGGTCATGCGGAAAGCGGGCTGGGGGCGCATCGTTTGTATTTCCTCCAAGGCGGCGCTACGGCCAGGGGCGAAGCAGGCGACGTATGGGGCGTCGAAGGCGGCGATTTTGGGGTTCATGAAGGGGCTGGCGATGGATCTCGCGCCGGATGGGATCACGGTGAACGCGATTTTGCCCGGCCCCATCCGCACCACGCGGGCGATCAGCACCAACCGGCGGGAATATGGCGACGATCTGGAACGCGGCTTCACGGAACGGGCCAAGGCGATCCCGGTGGGCCGTTTCGGCACGCCCGAGGAAATCGCCGCGGCGGTCGTGTTCCTGGTATCCGATGGCGCGGCTTTCGTGACCGGTCAGGCGCTTGGCGTGGATGGAGGGTGGTAAGACGATGGCGGCGACGATCGAGGCTCCTGGCGGGCGTTATCGGTACATTCCGGGTGTGTTCCAGTATTCCGCGGGCGTTCGCGCCGCGGACGGATTTCAGATCGAGCGTGTGACGTTCCAGACGCCGGTGCCGCTCGCGGAAGGCTTCGCGTTCATCGAGCACTATCTGACGGAACGGGGCCTGCCGCTTTTGTCCTTCTGCGCCTGCGAACTGCGCTCCCCCGCGCCGTTCACCGACGCGGGCTTCATCGCGTTCAACCGGCATTATTGCGGCACGCTGGAACGCTGGGGCCTCATGAGCGGCGATGCGAACCCCGTCGCCCGCAGCAATGTCTGCCCGGAGGTTCACAAACCGGCCGGCCCGTCCTTTCACGCGTTTTGTTTCACCCGTCCGCTGTCCGGGGCATCAGGTTCCTTCGTGATCGCGGGCAGTGGCGAGGCTGAGGAGGGCCACGCGACCTACCGCGAACGCACGGTGCGGTTTGGCGATACCACTCCGGAGGGTTTGCGCGAAAAGGGTATTTTCGTGCTCAACCGCATGGAGCAGCGCATGGCGGCGGTGGATGCCGTCTGGTCCGGTACGACAGCGGCACAGGTCTACACGGTGTATGATTTGTATCCGTTCCTGCGGGATGAGATCGACCGGCGGGGCGCGATGCGGCACGGCCTGACATGGCATCTCGCCCGTCCGCCGGTGCAGGGGCTGGATTATGAAATGGATTGCCGGTCCGTTCCGGTGGAGCACCGGGTCCGGCTCTGATGCGTTGCTGAGGGCGGTGCGCCCGCGTCCGCCAGCCCCGTGGCCAGCAAGCCCAGAAATGCCGTCAGCACGGCCACGCTGACGGCGTTCAGCCACAGGATCGCCGCGCAGACCGCGCCCATGCAGGCGAACGGCGAGGCCGGATAGCGGCCGTCCAGCATGATCCCCGCCAGGATGGGCAACGCGAGCAGACTGAACAACGCGATACGCTCCCGCCGCCGGAACAGCAGCGCCGCCAGGGTGACACAGGGCAAAAGGAACAGGTGCGTGCCGGATGCCTCACCCAG
>JAYVCG010000229.1:0-3368 GCA_043750075.1 Acetobacteraceae bacterium
GCCGGACAAAGTGCTTCTGGGCGCCAATTACTGGCTGCGTCTGTTCAATGCCTCGGGCGGGCTGACCTGGCGGCGGCCGGTGCCCGGCACGGTCTGGCGCGTCAATCAGAGCGCGGACGGCAGACTGGCGGTGGCGGCTTTCGCCGACCGCACGATCCGCTGGCACCGGCTGAGCGATGGACAGGAATTGCTGGCGCTGTTCGTCACCGCCGACGCGAAACGCTGGATCGCCTTCACCCCCTCCGGTTATTACACCGCCAGTCCCGGCGGCGAGGATCTGATCGGCTGGCACGTCAATCGCGGCGTGGACAAGGCCGCCGATTTCTTCTCCGCCAGCCGGTTCCGCGACCGGTTCTACCGCCCCGACGTGGTGACGCGCGTGCTCGCCACGCTGGATGAGGGCGTGGCGCTGAAACAGGCCGATCTCGCCCGCGGCACGATCACCACCCAGGCCGCGCCGATCGTTCAGGATTTGCCGCCCGTGGTGACGATCCTCTCGCCCGCCGAGGGCGCCACGCTGTCCGGCGAGGAAGCCAGCATCGGCTACAGCGTGCGCTCGCCCTCCGGCAAGCCGGTGCGCTCCGTCCGCGTCCTGATCGATGGCCGTCCCATCCCCACCACCCGCGGTCTGGGCCGTGAGGAAAAGCCGAACGCCCAGGGAGAGATGAGCGGGCAGATCGTGGTGCCGGTCCCATCTGGGCGGACGGTGGAGGTGACGCTGATCGCCAGCACGGAAACCCATGTCAGCGAGCCCGCGCGCCGCCGCCTGTCCGGAGTACCCGCGCGCGCCGCCCCTGTTCTGGCCGTGCTTCCTGGCATGTCCTCTGGCACGTCCTCTGGCACGTCCCCTGGGATCACGTCTGGAACGGTGCCGGGGACCGGACCGGCCGTGCCCGCCAAACCCGTCCGCCGCGCCGCGCTCTACGCGCTGGTGATTGGGGTGGCGGATTACGTGAAACCGTCGCTGAAACTCGATTTCGCCGGGAAGGACGCGCGCGACATCGCGGCGCTGCTGGAGCGGCAGAAAGGCGGTCTCTATCGCGATGTTGAGGTGCGTTTGCTGGATGACCGCCACGCCAGCCGGGAAGCGGTGCTGGACGGGCTCGACTGGCTGCGCCGCTCGGCCACGGCGGAGGATGTGGCGGTGCTGTTCCTCGCCGGGCACGGCACCAACGACGCCACCGGGCGCTTCTGGTTCCTGCCCGCCGATGTGGACACGGACCGGCTGCGCAGCACCGCCGTTTCGGGGACAGAGATCAAGGAAGCCCTCGCCGCCACGCCTGGCCGCGTCGTGGCGTTCCTCGATGCCTGCCATTCCGGGAATGTGCTTGGCGGCGGGTTCCGCTCGGCCGCCGACATGGACCGGCTGTCCAATGAGCTGTCCGCCGCCGAGGTGGGGCTGGTGGTGTTCGCCTCCTCCACCGGGCGGGAAGTGTCGCGGGAACTGACGGAGTTGCGTAACGGCGCCTTCACCGCGGCCTTGCTGGAAGCCGCCACCGGACGCGCCGATACCGAGCGCAAGGGCGCGGTGACGCTGGAGGAACTGAACTTCTTCGTGCTGCAACGGGTGAAGGTGCTCACCAAGGGCGAGCAGCATCCGAACATGCTGCGCCCCGGCTCGATCCGCGATTTCCCCCTGCTGACGGTGGGGCGGCCATGAGAGAGCGTCCGGAAAGGTCACGCGGGCTGATGACGCCAGAAGGTTTCACCACGGAGTTCACGGAGAACCACGGAGGCGCACGGAGATTTTCCCATGAAACCAGGCACGGGATGCACGGAGCGCGGTGTTTTCCTTCTCCGTGCGCCTCCGTGGTTCTCCGTGAACTCCGTGGTGAAAATCTTTCCGGCGGCGAGGACACACGCGAACGTTCCGGGCGGACACTGAGAGACCGTCTCTTTTCCGTCATGGCCCGGCTGACCCCGGATCGTCTGTGTGCATCTGTGTCCCTCTGTGGTTCCCATTTCTTAACAAACCGGCGATTCACCGGGGTTCCATCTGAGGCAAGCAAAATGGAACCACAGAGGGACACAGATGGGATCGTGCGGTGGAACACGCGCGGGACAGGACCGGCGAGGGTCAGTGTCGCGATGTCCGGGCCATTCCTCTCGGCACGGTGCCGTGAGAGATCCCCCGGTCAAGCCCTGCCATATGCACACATCTTTTTTTCTCAATGAAATCAATATGATGGAGTGCATGATCAATTCGATACCGCATGGAAAATTTCCTGGTTCCATACTCGCGGCATCTTGGAGATACTCCATCTCTTCTGGTGAGCGGCGGACTCCTTCGCTTGGCCGAACGAGATGTGTGCATATGGTGAGGGTCAAGCCGGGGGATGACGGGGAATGGGGATCATGCCAACCTGATCGGGAAATACTCCAGGCAGCGGCGCCATCGCATCCCGCTCGCGCTGTTCGCCGCCCTGGTGTTCGGTATCCTTTTGCTCACGCTCCCCACTCCCGCCCAGGCCGCGTTACGCGCCGTGGTGATCGGGGTGAATGCCTACCGGTTCGAGACCCCGCTCGCGGGCGCGGTGAACGATGCCGACTCGGTGGCGGCGGCGGTCGCGCCGCTGGCCGCCAGCGTCACCCGGCTGACGGACGCGCAGGTGCGGCGGCAGGCGGTGCTGGACGCGCTGACCGCCGCTTTGAAGGCGAGCGCGCGGGGCGACACGCTGCTCATCGCCTATAGCGGCCATGGCGGGCGGGAGCGCGTGCGCGCGACGGCCGAAACGCCGACGGGTTATCGCGAATTCTGGGTGATGGCGGATTTCAACCGCCGCACGGCGGAGGGGATCACGCATCGCGTGCTCAGCACCGAGATCGGCGTCTGGTTGGAACGCGCCCGCGCCGCCGGGGTGCGCGTGGTGCTGCTCGCCGATCATTGCTATGCTGGAAAAATTTACCGGAGCATCGGCGTCGATACCGGCAACATCCGCAGCATCCCCACGCTGATCGCCCCCGACGTGCCACCGAATGAACAGGCGCCCCGCGTGAGCGAACTCCTCGCCGCCCCCCCGCCCCCTGGGCTTGTCTCGCTGGCGGCTGATACGGCGGACAAGCCGGTGGCGGAATTCCGCGTCAGCGGCGACAACCGGGTGCATGGCGCGCTGTCCTTCGCGTTCGCGCACGCGCTGACGGCCGGACGGCGCGACCTCGATCCGCACAACACCAGACGGGTCACGGTGGGCGCGCTGCAAACCTATCTCGGCCGTTCCGTCAACCTCATGAGCGACGGGCAGCAATACGCCCAGTTGCGGAGCGGGGAACCGGAAGACACGGTGTTGTTCACGTTGAATGGCGCCGGGAATGGCGCCGGACCGGAACCGGAGAAACCATCCGCGCCCACCCCCGCGCCCAATATCCCC
>JAYVCG010000230.1:0-3882 GCA_043750075.1 Acetobacteraceae bacterium
TGTGGCACGGGGCGGGTCTGACCTTTCTGGTGTTTGGATTGCTCCACGCGGCTTTCCTGATCGTGAACCACGCCTGGCGCCTGTGGAGACCCAACGGCAAAACCGCCCCCCCGGCCCGCGCGGGAACAGTGGGCGCCGTTCTGCTGACCTATCTTTGTGTGCTGACCGGCGCGGCGATCTTCCGCGCCCCCACCCTGGACACCGCCGGTTCCCTGTTCACCGCCATGCTGGGCTTCAATGGCGCCGTTCTCACGTACGATCCGCGCGGCCTGATGGACGCGGTTTGGCTGGCGGGTCTGCACGCGCTCGTCTGGGGCGCCCCAACCACGCAAGAGATCATGGCCGGTTCCTCTCCCCTCACCTGGCGCCCCACCCTCCCCTGGGCCGCCGCGTTCGGCGCCGCCGCCACGCTTGGCTTGCTGTCCATCGGAGGCACGGGTGAGTTCCTTTATTTCCGGTTCTGACTCCACCTGGTCCTGGCCAGCACTTTCGCCACGCCGCTTCCTGTGCCTGAGCGGTGTCAGTTTCGCGGTCACGTTCGGCCTTGTCTGGCTCTGGGTCGCGGCCATGCCGCTCGCGTTTCTCGATCCGGAATACCCGTTCTGGCGTGCCAGGCAGATGCTGCTGGAATCCTGCGATCTGGGCGACATCCTGATCCTCGGCGATTCCCGCGCCGCCAGCGGCATGATGCCGGCACTCTGGCCAGTCCGCGCCACCAACCTCGCGGTCGGAGGCGGACAACCGATCGAGGCGCTCGCCGCCCTTACCCGCGCCACGCGCTGCCCGGTGCGGCCGCGGCAGGTCATTCTGTCGCTCGATGCCGGGCATTTCACGCGCCCCGATCTGTTCTGGGAAAGAACGGCGCGGTTCGGTTTCGTGGATGGGGCGGAGATCGCCACATTACGCGCGATCTCGCACGCGCTTGGCGATGTGTCCGTTTACGAACTGCGCCATACGGACGGCCTGCCGTCGCGGGTGCGAGATCTGATGTATCAGACGCGGTTTCCCGCGCCCTGGTTCAGCAGCCTGGTGAAAGGCGGCGTCTTCCTGCGCTGGAGCCGCAACCGGGCGGCACTGGACGCCGGTATCGCGTCCCGCGGACAGTATTTTTTCGGCACCGCGTCCGGCTCAGGCATCGTCGCGGCCGAGGGACACATGCGCGCCTTCCAGCCGCTGCCGGTGCTGGAATGGTATTTCAACCAGCTTCTGGCCCATCTGGAATCGCACGGCATCCCGGCCCTGTTCGTCGCCATGCCCATGAACGAGGCCACCGCCCAGGCGGTCGATCCCGGCGTGCGCGCCGCGTTTCGCGCGTGGCTGGCCAGTCATGAGGCGCGCTACCCCGGCTTCCGGGTCGCGGGCGAGGTGATGCCGCATTGGCCAGACTCCTTTTTCGGCGACGGCTTTTCGCACCTCAACCCGGAGGGCGCGGCCCGTTTCAACGCCCGTTTCAGCCGCTGTCTGAAGGAAGCAGGTTTCGATCATCGTGGCATGGACCAGGCAAACGCGGCCCGATCAGGGGGGGATCAACGCGCCATGGGCCAGCCACCGTTATCGGCGGCCTGTGTTCAGCGGCTACAGGAAGCCCCGCCCAGTACACAGAATGACGCGCAATAGGCATGGTTGAGCGGCACCGCGCCGGAGGCCCCGGCCAATGTCTGACCAAGCTCGAAGCGCGGATCGTACGGCAGCAGCGTGCAGGCCACCACCGCGGGCGCGGACGCGCCCTTACGCTTCACCACCATCCGCGCCGAGGCGCACATCACGTCATCGGGCGATTGCCGCAAAATGCCCCAGCACGCGGTGGTGATTTCCGGCACATCGCGGGCCGGGTCCATTTCCGGAAACAGCATCAGCCGCACCGGGTCGTGCGCATCCACGGCGATGCCGTGTTCCGCGAACAGCCTGGCGTAACCGGCGCGCAGCCCGGCCTCGCTCTCCGCGGTGAAACGGCGCCCCGCGACATCAATGGAAAAACCGTTCCGCGCCAGCCACACCAGACCGTCGAGGGTGGGAGCCCAGGAGCGGCGGCCGCGCTCGGCTTCGTGGATGAGGGGGGTGTGGTGGTCCAGCGACACGCGGATCGTCAGACGGCCGCCGTACCGTTCCCGTAGCGCCAGCAATGGCTCGCGCAGTTTACGCATGGGCATCATCGCGTTGGTCAGTACCAGGGCATTCAGGCCGCGCGACAGCACCAGTTCCAGCATCGCGATGATGTCGCGGTTCATGAACGGCTCCCCGCCCGTGAAGCCGATCAGACGTGTGGGCAGACTGTCCCGCGCGATTTCCTCCAGGTAGCCGCGCACCTCATCGGCGCTGAGCCAGGCGAGGCGGTCGTTGCGTGGCGATGACTCGATATAGCAATTGGCGCAGGTCAGGTTGCACAGCGTGCCGGTGTTGAACCAGAGCGTGTCCAGGCTTCGTAACGCCACCGTCGCGCGCGCCTCGCCCTTGGCGGTGGTGAACGGATCGCGGAATTTGGCGGGATCGAGGCGGGGGGTGATCTGGTCCATGACCCGATCATGCCGCGAACCGGCATGGATTTCGAGGGGGAGGCGCGGTTTCGCGGGGCGATACATTCCCCTTTCCTTGATCCCCTTCAGACAATGGCCCTGGACCTTGACCCAAAACGCCTGGAGCCCGGTAGCCAAATCGTGCTACCCACACCGCATGAGTGCCACCATGCGCAAGCCAATGACCCTGGCCGGGTTCCTCGCGTGGGAAGAACGGGAAGAACTCCGTTACGAGTTTGATGGGTTCCAGCCGGTCGCCATGACCGGGGGGACCATCGCGCATGACCGCATCACATTTTCCCTTCAACGCGTTTTGGATGCGAGGCTCAGGGGAAAATCCCACCATCCCCTGGGGCCAAACATCAAGGTCATCGTTGACGGACGGGCGCGTTATCCCGATGCTCTCGTCGTATGCGGGCCTTTTTCCCTGGATGCCACGGTGGCCGAAGATCCGGTCATCGTGTTTGAGGTTCTCAGCGAAGGCACCAGCAAAACGGACCTGATTGACAAAAATCGTGAATACCGCGCGACGCCATCCATACAACGGTATGTGATCCTCCATCAGACCCATGGAGCGGCGATTATCTTCACACGGCGCGGGGAAGACTGGCTTTCCGAGATTGTCGCTGGCGACAATGCCATCCTGCGTTTGCCGGAAATCGGCATCGAAATTCTGCTTGATGACATCTACGCGAGCCTGGGTCTGCCCACGGAGTCCTGATTCTCATGCCGGGCCCGCCAGCACGGATCAGCCCTGGTCTTTCGCCTTGTCCTCACCGCCCATGCTCAGCCGCGCGATCACGTCATCCAGTTGAAACAGATCGCTGAACCAGATGGTCAACGACCCATCGCCGCGCGGCGAGGCTGACAGCCTCACCCGGCAGCCAAGGCTCGCCGTCAGATCCTGCTCGATCCGCGCGGTATCGGGTTCGGGGGCGGCGGGCCGCGCGGGTGCTTTCTGGCTTTGCAGACGCCGCACCAGTTGCTCGGTCTGGCGGACGGACAGGCCTTTCCGCAGCAGATCCGCCATCACCCGCGCCGGGTCGGGCAGGGTCAGCAAGGCGCGGGCATGGCCCAGGGAAAGGGTGCCTTTGCGGACTTCCTCGCGGACGGATTCGGGAAGGGTCAGCAACCGCATGATGTTGCCGACATGCGCGCGGGACTTGCTGACCGCGGTGCCGAGGGCTTCATGCGTGAGCCCGAAATTCTTCACCAGGCCCTGATAGCCCTCGGCTTCCTCGATCGGGTTCAGGTTTTCCCGCTGCAAATTCTCGATCAGCGCGGCGGCGGCGGATTCCGGGTCGGTCAGTTCGCGGCACACCACCAGGATTTCGTGCAATCCGGCCATGCCCGCGGCCCGCCACCGCCG
>JAYVCG010000231.1:0-2592 GCA_043750075.1 Acetobacteraceae bacterium
ACGACGCAGGCGCGCACCTCGGCCATGTCGCTGGTGGAATATCTGGGGCTGCCGGACGCCTACACCGATTCCACCATCGTCGGCGGCTCCTCGTTCGAGATCCATGTCGCGCACGCCCAGGCGGCGCTGGCGGCGGGGGTGTGTTCGGTGGCGGTGATCGCTTATGGCAGCACGCAGCGCACGGTCGGGCGGCGCGGCGCCAGTCCACGCGAATACAACCCGTACGAGACACCGTTCAAGCCGTTCCTGCCCGCCACCGCCTACGCCATGGCGGCGAACCGGCACATGCATGAATTTGGCACCACCCGCGAGCAACTCGCCGAGGTCGCCGTCGCCGCCCGCGACTGGGCTTTGCTCAATCCGGCGGCGTGGGAGAAAAAGCCGCTGACCATCGCGGACGTGATAAACGCGCGGCCGATCAGCGATCCGCTGACGGTGCGCGATTGCTGCCTCGTGACCGATGGCGGCGGAGCGATCGTCATGGTCAGCGCCGATCGGGCGAAGGCGATGGGCAGGAAGGCGGTGTATGTGCTCGGGTGCGGACAGTCGATCACCCATGCCTCGATCAGTTCGATGCCCGATCTGACGCATACCGGGGCCATTCAGTCGGGGGCTCAGGCGTACCGGATGGCCGGGATGAAACCGGCGGACATCGACGTGCTGGCGCTCTATGACGCGTTCACCATCAACACGATCCTGTTCCTGGAAGACCTCGGCTTCTGCCCGAAGGGCGAGGGCGGGCGTTTCGTCGCCAACGGTCATATCGGACCCAAAGGCGGGCTGGCGGTGAACACCAATGGCGGCGGGTTGTCGTATTGCCACCCCGGCATGTACGGTCTGTTCCTGCTGATCGAGGCGGTGCGTCAGTTGCGCGGCGAACGCGGCGCGGGCCAGGTGAAGAAAGCCGGGACCGCGATCGTCCACGGCAATGGCGGCGTGCTGTCGGCGCAAGGCACCATCATTCTGGGTAATGCATCAACTTTGTAGGCGGGAACACAGAATATGGCTGGACGTGTGGAAACGAAACTCGCTGAACTGGGGATCATGCTGCCCTCCCTGATGGCGCCGATCGCCAATTACGTGCCGTACGTGGTGACCGGCAACCTCGTCGTCGTCTCAGGCCAGTTGCCCGCGACGGACGGCAAGGTGGCGGTGACGGGGAAAGTCAGTTGGGGCGTCTCGGTCGAGCAGGCCAAGGACGCGGCCCGCCTTTGTTTCGTCAACGTGCTGGTGCATCTGAAAGCCGCGTGCGGCGGCGATCTCGACCGGGTGAAACGGGTCGTCCGTCTGGGCGGCTTCATCGCCGCGCCCTCGGATTTCAACCAGCACGCGCTGGTGATGAACGGCGCCTCCGACCTCGCCGTCGCGGTGTTCGGGGAAGCCGGGCGTCACGCGCGCACCACGATCGGCGTGCCCTCACTGCCCGCCGATGCCTCGGTCGAGGTCGAGGGGATGTTCGAGATCGCATAGGAACACGCCATGCCGGACGGTGCCACCACCCTGAGCCTGACCCTGCACGCGGGGATCAAGGAAATCGATCCCGCCGACTGGGATGCCTGCGCCGGAGACGATAACCCGTTCGTCAGCCACGCCTTCCTGAGCGTGGTGGAAGACAGCGGTTCCGCCAACGCGCGCACCGGCTGGATACCGCGCCACGCGGTGCTGCGTAACGCGGACGGGGTGGTTGTCGCCGCCGCCCCCGTCTACGCCAAGACCCACAGCTACGGCGAATACGTCTTCGACCACGGCTGGGCCAACGCGCTGGAGCGCGTGGGCGAACGTTACTATCCAAAACTCCAGGTCGCCGTGCCGTTCAGCCCAGTACCGGGAGCGCGCTTGTTGCGGCGGCCCGGCGCGGGCGTGTCAACCGCCATGCTGGCCAACGCGCTGGAACAAGCCTGTACCGCGCACGATCTTTCTTCGGTCCATGTGACGTTCTGCCAGGAGGACGAATGGCGGGAACTGGGGGAAGCCGGATGGCTGTGCCGCATGGGCATGCAATTTCACTGGGAAAATAACAATTACAAGGACTTCGATGATTTCCTCGGCGCGCTGTCATCGCGCAAGCGGAAAGTTCTGCGCCGCGAACGGCGCGACGCCAACGCGGCCGGCCTGACCTTCCACGCCCTGTCCGGCGCCGAAATCACCGAACGGCACTGGGACGCGTTCTACCGCTTCTACCACGCGACAGTAGACCGCAAATGGGGTTCTGCTTATCTGACCCGGAAATTCTTTTCGCTGCTGGGAGAGCGTCTGGGCGGCAAAGTCGTTCTGATGGTCGCCGAACACAACGGCAAACCCGTGGCGGGCGCCCTGAACCTCGCGGGGGCGGAGGCTTTGTTTGGCCGCAACTGGGGCTGCGTCGGCGACTGGCCCTTCCTCCACTTCGAACTCTGCTATTACCGCGCCATCGACTGGGCTATCGCGCACGGGCTGAAACGGGTGGAAGCGGGGGCGCAAGGGCAGCACAAGATCCAACGCGGCTATTTGCCAAAAGCCACTTATTCCGCACACTGGATCGCCCATGCCGGTCTGCGCCGCGCCGTCGCCCACTTCGTCGAGGAAGAACGCGCCGGCATCGAACACGACATG
>JAYVCG010000232.1:0-6107 GCA_043750075.1 Acetobacteraceae bacterium
GTCCTCGGCGGAGGGCAACATGCTGTCCCGCTTCCCCGCCCAAAGACCGGCCTCCATGATCCGGCCCTCGGTATCCGCCTGGATTTTGGCGAATTCACCAATATGCCGATGGAACGCCACATGCGGCAGGGTGATGTGGAAATCGATGCCGTGCTGAACGAAAACCCGATTCCAGCGATGCACCCCGGCGATGGTGTCAGCCACATAATCATCCCGCAATCGCATGTTCAGGGCTGACAGCGCGGGCGCATCCTCCGTCACGATCACGCCCTCGCGCAGCCGCGCCACGGGATAGGTCGCGGCGAGCAAACGATGATCGTCGGTCAGCCGGTCCTCCTGATACCGGCCCTTCAACCCGGCGTTGAAGGCGTTCGCGGCATTGGTGCTAATCTCATTCCCGAACAGATCGAGCGTCAGGGCGAAATGCAGATTGGCCTTCTTCTGCAAGGTCGGCAGATCAATGACGCCAAGCGCGCGGACACGGTCGATGTCATGCGGATCGGTTATGCCGGCAGCCTTCATCGCCTCGCAGGTACGCTGGATGACGCGCTGGATACCGGATTCGCCCACGAACATGTGATGCGCTTCCTCGGTCAGCATGAAGCGGCAGGTGCGCGACAGCGGATCGAAACCTGACTGCGCCAGCGCCGCGAGCTGCATCTTGCCATCGCGATCGGTGAAGAAGGTGAACATGAAGAAGGACAGCCAATCCGGCGTCCGCTCGTTGAAAGCACCCAGCATACGGGGCGAATCGGCATCGCCGGAGCGGCGTTTGAGAAGATCGGCGGCTTCCTCACGCCCATCGCCGCCAAAATACTTTTGCAGCAGATAGACCATGGCCCACAGATGGCGGCCTTCCTCGACATTCACCTGGAACAGATTACGCAGATCGTAGAGCGAGGGCGCGGTGGCGCCGAGATGGCGTTGCTGTTCCACGCTCGCCGGTTCGGTGTCTCCCTGAATGACCAGCAAACGGCGCAGCGGCGCGCGGTATTCACCAGGGACTTCCTGCCAGACGGGTTCCCCTTTGTGGACGCCGAACGGAATGACCCGGCCCTCGACCGCGGGAGCAAGCAGGATGCCCCAGCGATACTCCGGCATTTTGACGAAATCGAATTTGGCCCAGTTGTCGCTGCCGACGCCGACGGCGGTGCGGAGGAAGACGGGGCTGTTCTGGAAACCTTCCGGCCCCATGGTCTTCCACCAGTCGATATACCCCGGATGCCAGGTCTCCAGCGCCTTGCGCACGCGCTGATCCTGGGCCAGCCCGACATTGTTGGGGATCAGCCCATCGTAGTCGATCGTGGTACTGTCGGACATGGCGGAACTCTCCTTTGGTGGACCATGAGGGCGGCTCGCGGAAAGAACCGTATATTGCCTTCCGCTTCCCGTCATCCCCCGGTCGAGCCGCTACGGCATGCCCGCATCTCATTACTCTTTCGATCCGGGCGTGTCCGAGGTGTATGGCGTGGAATCGCTCCAGCCCGCGGCGCATGGCGATGGGTCTGGGGAGCGCCATATCCGTGCCAGGAGTCCAGGCGGGCGATGACCCAGGCGGCGCGGTTTCCGCCCAGGCGCCGGAGGCACACCGTCTCGCGGGTCACCATTTGCTCCAGGATCACCCCCCCTTTTATCCAGACGCCCGCCGCCGAAATGTCCCAGGGACCAGGCCATCACCGCTTGCCTCCGCCGTTCGCCGGGGGCAGCGAATCGTATCTCCCGTCTCCCGGCAAGGAGACAGCACGGTCGAGCCGGGGGATGATGGCGAAGGGGCATGGGTCAACAACAAGGGCCGCTGGTATACCCCGTTCACGCGAAAATCCGGCAACCGGAGCGGTTCGAAGTTTGCCGGCACGCGTATGGCCCAGCGCCCGTTTTTGGACTGCGGCCAACAGGAATGTCACCACAAAGGCGCAAAGGTATCCTATTGAATTCACGAGGAATTCTTTGTACTTTTGTGGTGTGTTTTTCTGTCTTTCCGCCGGCACGGCGCGGACAGGCGCGCGCGAGAGTCATACAGCCGCTCCGGTTGCCGGATTCTCGCGTGAGCGGGGTATATCGTGGATTGTGTCAGGCAGAGAGTTTTTCGGCTATCCTCTCACCCATTCCCTCGCGTCTGTTCGCGCAGCTTACGGGCACGATCAAGCACCTTGTTCTCGATCTCGGACACCGTCACCGGACTGACGGGAGCATCGACCCAGCGGCCATTCTGGTTCACCTGGCGGAATATGCTGACCCGCAGGCCGTCGCTGCGCAGTTCGCGGCCCAGGATATAGGCGGTGGCCTTGAAGCGTTCGCCCGAGGCATCGGCGGGCGTATACCAATCGGTGATGATGACGCCGCCGAACGGATCGGCCGAGGTCAACGGCAGGAAGCTGAGCGTGTCCAGCGCACCGCGCCACAGGAAGGCGTTGACGCCGATGCCACCGCCGCCGGAGTCACCTTTGGCTTTGCTGCTCCCGCCAAGGCTGAACAACCCTTCATCCCCCCCCACGCGAGTCGCGTTCGGATCGCCCGGCGATCCTGGGCCCATCACGCGCGGGTCGGTCGGGTTCGGTTTCATGTAAGCGCAACCCGCGAGGACCATTGACAGTAACGCCAACAGCGGGAAATTCGCGATCCGTTTCCGTCCCATCAATTGGCGCACCTTGGGTTAGCAGCAAGCGGCCCAGTGTCTACTCCTGCTCGAAGCCGCCGCCAAGGGCCATCCCGATGTACAAGAAAACGGCGGGGAAATCCCCGCCGTTCTCCACATCGCGTCAGGAAGTGCTTACCAACTGACCGCGGTGCCGATCACGATGGCTTGCCCATGGGCATCGCCGGTCTTGCCAGCTTTCCATCTGGTCGCGCCAGTGGTGCTGCCAGGTGTGCCGGTTGCACCAGCGCCCAGAGCGCCCGTGACGAAGTCGAAGCCGCCCTGGTGGCGTTGCGAATAATAGTATTCAGCGAACACAACGACACCCGGAGCCAGGGTGTAGCTGCCGCCCGTCGAGATCGTGAATTCATGCCGCTGCGACACGCCGGTCAGAGCCGCCGCGCCTTGCGAATCGATGATGTTCGCCTGGACACCGAGGGCGATTGGACCGTTGCGATAGCCGATGCCCCCGACGAACTGGTGTTGCGTCGCGCCGCCGGTCGGCCGCATGGTGACCTGACCGTTCACCGCGCCGCCGATGTAGGTGACGCCCGCGGAGAAAGCGCCAATGGGGCTGGCATAATTCAGATAGGTGCCCGCGGAGACGAAGCTCAGGTTGTCGTAGCGGGTACCAAGCGCGCCAAAGCCATTGTTGCTCGGGGCGCCAAAGAAGGATTCCTTCCCGGCTGTCTCATACACCCCGTACGCGCCCACGCTGACCGGACCGAACACACCCTGGTAGCGTCCGCCAGCGGCGACCTGGTTGTACCACCGTGTCGGATCGTTCCCTGTCGTCACCGAGTGGCAGGCGAAGTTGGCCGTGGCGCAGGCCGAGAAGCCATTGCCCATGCTCGGCGCGTACTGGACGCCGAAGTCGAAACCGAAGAACTGCGGGGTCAGGTAAACGATCTTCACGTTGTTATACTCGGCGCCCGCCTGAGAGAGGACATACGGCACCCCGAAGGCACCGTTCACGCCGGCGGCTTGCGGGCCGGCGCCGTTAAGAGAACCAACCCCTCCGTCAAAGCCCGAGCCCGTGAAGATGGCGGGATCCCATATGCCGATCAGACCGTCCGTGATGCCCATGCGGACGATACCGGCGCTCTCATGCGCGAGGTAAGTGAAGGCGCGGCGGACATAGACCGTCTGGTTCAGGTTGTTCGTGCTCGGGTTGGGGGCCGCGGCGCCAAGCGCGTTGGGGGCTGCCCCCGACCCAACGGCACCGGGGGCAGTGTTGCGCAATTCGACGGCCGCGCCATAGCGCAGGCCATTGGTGGCCATACCGTCAATGCCCGGGTACAGGCGCATATAGGCCGAGAACGTGATCGGGTTGGTCTTGAAGCCCGGAACCTGGTGGTTGGTGCTCCAGGCCGCCCCCATGTCGACTTCCACGCGGCCATTCAACCGGATGACCACCGTGCCAGGAGACGGCACCGCGTTGCTGCTAAATCTCGAGGCGCCCTTGTAGCCGTCGGGAAAGCCGGTGGTCTGGAGTGTGTTGTTGTTGTTGTTGACCGTCGGCCCCTGCGCCCATGGCAGGGCGAACTGTCCCTGGGTTGGCTGCATCATCATCGACGCTGTGGCAGGCTGCGGCGCCTGCGCCGTCGCGATGCCTGACGTGGCTCCCAGCATGGCCGCGCTGGCCAGCAATAGCTTACGCATTGTGATCCCTCCTGTATTCGCCGGTGACCGGCGGGCATTTCGGTTCCGTTTCGCCTCCGAATCACAACGCATTGACATCGATATGACGAATGCGTCCGGAAGCAGTGGACCCGGATGCCAATATGACAAAAGGGGGGATTTTATAAATGGTCTATCTGCATGTGTTGTACGGAAGTATTTTAGTGTGTCATTAGTACAACACATGCTTATGCAAGATATGGAGGACTCCCTGCCCTTTTTGGCTGTCCAACGAAAGCATGGCGGGGAAGGAATGGCGGTGGCGCGGGCCACTAGGGCACTGCTACCTCCGTTTCTGGCACGGCGTCGGCGTCCGGCATGTCCCCGAGTACATCCTCGGCGAGGGTGGCGCCGGTCCAGATGCCCTGGCTGACCAATTCGGTCATCACGTCGCGCAGTGTCCGCGCGAAGGCATGGATCACCGGGACGCCGCTGGCTTCCTTGCGCCGCGCGATGGCATGCACCGCGGCCAGGGGCATCTGTTCGATCGGCCGGAACACCAGGCAGCCGCGGGCGATCTCATCGCGCGCCACCGCGTGGGGCAGGATCGAGCATCCGAGGTCGTTGCGCAACATTTCCTTGGTCACGGTGATGCTCTCGACCTGACGCAGTAGGTCCAGCGCAATGCCGCGGCGGAACCATGCGTTCTCCACCCGCCGCCGTATCCAGTGGCGCGGGGAGGGCAGGATCATCGGCAGACCGACGAGATCGCGGGCGCGGACCGGCGCGTCCGAGGCGCCAAGCGGCGAGCGCGGCGACACCACCAGGCCCAGACGCTCGGTCAGCACGGGCTCGATGGCGAGGCCGGTCAGGATGGCGGGGTCTTGCAGCACCGCGACATCGACCCGCCCAGAGAGTACCCATTCCTCCAGGGAGGCGCTGTCGGCTTCCCGGATGCTTAGCTCCAGTCTGGGCCAGCGGTCATGGCAGCGCGCCATGAGCATGGGTACCAGCAGCGGCGCGCATTCCGCCGACAGGGCCAGCGACACGGTGCCGGTCGTCTCCCGCGGCGCCGCCGCTTCCTGAAGCGGCGCGTTCAGCAGGTTCATGACGATGTCGAGCCGGTCCAGCAGGCACATGCCCGCCGCCGTCAGGGTCACGCCGCGTCCATGGCGGATGAACAGGGGCGTGCCCAGTTTTTCTTCCAGCTTATGGACCTGTTTGGTGAGGGTGGGCTGGGAGACGCTCAGCTCACGGGCGGCGCGACCAAAATTACCGGCCCGCGCCAGGCTGTGGAAATAGCGCAGCTCCCGCATCTCGAACGACCGGCTGGCCGGGCTCGCGGACGGGTGTGCGGGTGGTGATGCCAGGTGCTGGGTGGCGCTCATTGCTGGCCGTCTTTCCCCCATGGCATTCCCGCCCGCGCGAGGGAGGGAATGCCATGGGGCGAGGATCGCTGTTTCACCGTGACATGACAGTCAGGAAAGCTGGCGTTCTCTGTCAGGATAATCCTGACAAAGAAAGGAATTCCGCCGTCACTGATCGGACAGCCAGCCCTGGGCGGCGGCATGGCGCACCACGTCCACCCTGGTTTTAAGGCCCAGTTTCTCCATCGCGCGGGCTTTGTAGGTTTCGACGGTCTTCACGCTGATCGCCAGCCGCGCGGAGATTTCCTTGTTGCTGTGACCGGAGGCCAGCAGACGCATCACCGCGGCCTCCCGCTCGCTGAGATCGGCGTCATTCCCCCCCTGGCCAGGCGTTTCCCCCCGTGGCGCGGCGCCGATGAGTTTCCCGGCGATCAGCGGGTCCAGATAGGTGCCGCCCGCCGCTACCACGCGGATGGCGCGCGCCA
>JAYVCG010000233.1:0-2794 GCA_043750075.1 Acetobacteraceae bacterium
TGAGGATCATGTCGTCACCCAGGACAGTCTCGTGCGCCCGGCGGAGGTCGATGTCCTTCTGGGCGACGCCACCAAGGCGCGCGACATTCTTGGCTGGCAACCCACGATTTCCCTGGAAGAGATGGTCGCTGAGATGGTGGAGGCGGACCTGACCCGTCACCGGGCCAGGATGCGTTCCTGACATGGCGGACCCGCCAGGGCGTATTCTGATCACCGGGGCCTCGGGTTTCGTGGGCAGGCATTTGATGACCGCCCTCGCGGCCGCGTTTCCCGGCGCCGCGTTGCTGACGCCCAGGTTCGATGTGGCGGACGCGGCGGAGGTGGATGCCGCTGTGCGGGCCGCGGCGCCGGAAAGCTGCGTTCATCTCGCGGCGATCGCATCGGGCGCCATGGCGGAGCAAGATCAGGATCGCGCGTGGCGGGTCAACCTGCATGGCACGCTGCATCTGGCGCGCGCGATCCTGCTGCGCGCGCCTGAGTGCCAACTGGTGTTCGCATCGAGTGCCGAAACCTATGGCGCATCGTTCCGGCGCGCGGACAAGCTCGATGAAAACGCCCCGCTGGCGCCTCTCACCCTCTATGCCGTGACAAAAGCCGCCGCCGATCTCGCTTTGGGCGCCCTGGCTGAAAAGGGTCTGCGCGTGGTGCGGGCGCGCCCGGTCAATCACACCGGGCCAGGCCAGGGACCGGACTTCGTCGTGCCCGCGTTCGCCCGCCAGGTGGCGCGGATCGCGGCGGGGCTGCAGGAGCCGGTGGTGCGGACCGGCAATCTGGACGTGAGCCGCGACTTCCTGGACGTGCGGGATGTCTGCGCCGCCTATGTGCAGTGCATCAGGCGGCGGGACGTTCTTGAACCGGGCGTGATTTTCACTCTCGCGTCAGGCCAGCCGCGCCGCGTTGGCGATGTGCTGGAGGCGCTCAAGGCGCTGGCCGGTGTGACCGCCGAAACACGGGTCGATCCGGCGCGGGTGCGAGCCACCGATGTGGCCGTGGCCCTTGGTGATGCGGCGGCGGCGCGAAACGCCCTGGGATGGGCACCCGGCATACCCTGGTCCCAGACGCTGCGGGATGTGTTGAATGACTGGCGGCGCCGGGTCGCCATGGGAACGGAAACCTCTGACGCATGACCCCGGCCCTTATCTGTTGCAAGCGGAAGTCATGCGATCTCATGGCTGGCCGGATAAAGCCGGGCGTGTGGCTTTTTGGCCATCCAGAAATCCACCGCTTACCGGACGATCGCGCATCAGATTCATGCAACGGAAAAGCTCCATGATTTCAGGGGTTCTGTTCTGTCGCACGATTCTTGAGAAGTGCGACAGACCCTCCGCCCAACCCCATCTCAAAACCCCACCGCCTCACTCATCCCGCCGCGGCCTGGAAAGTAACGTCACGATCGCCTCTTGTAACGTCATTCTGCCTCCCAGCAGCTCCGCCACAGCCCGGCAGACCGGCATTTCCACGCCCTGGGCGCGTGCCAGCAGCGCGGGGGCAGTCGTTACGCCCTCAGTCACCGCTTCCCGCGCCGCCAGGATGTCCGCCAGCCGCTCTCCCCGCCCCAGCGCCAGGCCGAGGGAAAAATTACGGCTCGACATTCCCGTGCAGGTCAGTAACAAATCGCCAAGTCCGGACAGCCCCATCACTGTCTCCGCCCGTCCGCCAAGCGCCACGGTCAGCCGCGCCAGTTCCGCCAGACCGCGGGTGATAAGCGCCGCCCGCGCGCTTTCCCCCAGACCGGCGCCCGTCACCGCCCCGGCGGCGATGGCGATGACGTTTTTCGCCGCGCCCCCCAACTGCGCGCCCACCGGATCGTCCCCGCCGTACAGCCGGAATGAGGGCGTTCCCAGCAGCGCGGCGGCTTCTTCCCGCATCGTCTGGTCCAGGCCCGCGACGACGGCGGCGGCGGGCAGGCCGGCGGCGATCTCCTGCGCGAAATTTGGGCCGGTCAGCACCGCCGCCACCGCCTCGGGCCGGACGGCGGCGGCGATTTCCAGGGGCAGGCGTAATGTTCCGGTCTCGATCCCTTTCGCGCACAGCACCAGATGCCGGACCGGCGGCAGCGCGGTCAGCACCGCGCGTAACGATTGCGCGGGCACCGCCGCCACGATCAGGCCAGGCAAATCCGCGAGCGAGTCCGTGACCCGCACCTGGTCCGGCAGCAGATGCCCTTTCAGGCGCGGCGATTCCCGCGTGGCCGCGATCGTTTCGCTGCCACGCCGCGCCCACAGCACGACATCGTTGCCTGCCCGCGCGGCCTGAATCGCCAGCGCGGTGCCGAAGGCGCCCGCGCCGAGGACAGTGATTTCACTCATCGGCCAGCCGGGTGATCGTCACCGCGGCGCCTGGTTCGCCCCTGCCGAGACGCTCCAGCAACGCATCCAGAACCGGCCGTGCTTCTTCCTCGAAACGGTATGGCGGGTTGACGATCACCAGCCCGCACCCGTTCAACCGCGTGGGGTCGAGCGGTTCTCGTAACAACAATTCCACCGCGATCACGTCGCGTAAGGTCAGCCCGGTGAAGAACGCCCGCACCGGCGCGCGATGTTTCACCGGATACCACGCCGCCAGCACCCCGCCAGGAAACCGCGCATGTGCCAGCGCCAGGCCCGCGGCGAGGCGGGAAAATTCCTCGGGATGTTCATAAGGCGGATCGATCAGCACCAGCCCGCGCTTTTGTTTCGGTGGTAACAATGCTTTAAGCCCTTCCCACCCGTCCCGCTGATGCACGGCGGTCTGGGCGTCGCCCCGGAACAGACGCCGCAGCGCGCCCGCGTCCTCGGGATGCAGTTCGCAACAG
>JAYVCG010000234.1:0-3060 GCA_043750075.1 Acetobacteraceae bacterium
ACAGACGGCAGGTCATTTCGACACCGAGCGCGAAGGCGGCGAGCAGATCGGCGCCTGACACGGGCCGCCATTCGGCCAGGGCCAGCACGGCGGCGGCGATGGGTCCACCCGGATGCACCACCGCCGTTTCATGCGTGTCATCGAAGCTGTGGATGCTCGACGCCAGCCCGTTAATCAGGGCCGCATGCAAAATATCGGACTTTCTCCCGCGCCCGAACAAGGTCGCCTGCGCCGGACCGGCGAAGGCGCCAAGGGTTTTGTCGGCGTTATCGACCAGGGGATGGCGCGCGCCGCCGATGGCGCAGCCGGCGGCATTGAAGAACGAGCGCGTGGCTTCCCGGCGCACGCTGTCTGGCCAGCGCGCCGCCTCCGCCGTGACCACGAATTCGGCCAGCCGGGCCGTGACGTCTTCCGCCGCGTGTGCCATGCGATGCTTCTCTCCCTTTTGAACAAGCCTGATCGCGTCATGACAACGGCTCTTATTGTTGACCCATGCCCCCGCGCCGTCATCCTCCGGCTCGACCGGGGGATCTTTCGCGGCGCCGTGCCTGGTCAACAATAAAGGCCGTTGGTGTCACAAGGAACGCGTGGCGCCGCCATCGATGTCAATGATCGTTCCCTGCATGAAATCGGCTTTGTCCGAGGCAAGATAAGCGGCCAGGGCGCCGATCTCCTCCGGCCGTCCAACCCGCGACGTGCCATGCGAAGTCAGCAGGAAAGTGATCGCGGCGTCGCGCGAACACGCTCTGTCCAGCATCGTACGCTCGACATTTCGCGTGAAACGGTCTGTTTCTATCAGGCCGGGGTTGATGGCGTTGACGCGCACACCATCTTTGATTCCAATGTCCGCCATCGCCTTGGTGAAGTTCAAAATCGCGACGTTGACCGACCCGCCAATGGTGAACTCCGCCGAACCCGCACGGGAGCCGATCCCCACGATGTTGACAATGTTTCCCTTGCAGGCTTTCAGATGCGGCCACGCCGCGCGCGTCAGCCGGACGTAACCGTGGAACTTCAGGGCGAAACCATCCTGCCAGTCGGCTTCGGTCAGGGTAAAGAAATCGGCCCGTTTGGTGGCGCCCGCGTTGTTCACCAGAACGTCGAGCCGCCCGAACGCCTCCGTCGCGGCCCTGACAGCGGCCTCGGCCGCATCGGGCTCACGCAAATCCGCGACATGCACCGTGGCGCGGACATTGGCGGCGGCCCGCACGGCGGCGGCGACTTCATCGAGCTTCGCGCGATCACGCGCGACAAGGCAAAGATGCACACCCTCCCGCGCCAGTTCCATCGCGACCGCCGCGCCGATTCCCCGGCTGGCGCCCGTCACCAGCGCGACTTTCCCGTTCAGGCCAAGTTCCATTCCGCTGTTCCTCCGCGAGATGATGCTCGACAAGCATGCCGGGATTGGCCAAAAGGAGCAACTTTTCACGGCGTCCAAACGATTCGATTGATGAAAATGTACTGGGCGCCGTGCGAGGCTCAGATACTTTAACCAGCCTAACAACAGGAAAAAGACCGGATGACCGAGGATGTACTGGCCCTCACGGCGCAAATCGTCAGCGCCCATGTGAAGAAAAACGCGGTGGAGGCCGGGGATCTCCCCGTTCTCATCCGCGACGTGTTCCGTACCCTCTCCGCACTGGGCGATTCCCCCGCGCCGGCCGCGGCGCCGATGCCCGCGCCCGCCGCCGAAGCCGCGAAACCGGCGGTGCCAGCGACGAAGTCGGTGTTTCAGGATCACATCATCTGCATGGAATGCGGAAAGAAAATGACGATGCTGAAGCGTCATCTGATGACCGAACACAGTTTGACGGTCGATCAGTACCGGACGAAATACAGCCTGCCGGGAACCTATCCGATGGTGGCGCCGAGTTACGCGCAGACCCGTTCTTCACTGGCCAAAAAAATGGGTCTCGGCAGAAGCCGCACCGCGGCACCCAAGAAAAGCGCGCGGCGTAAATGACACTCCGCGCCCCACGCCCCGCATTTCCTGGGCCTGGGGCGTGGCGGGGGATCAACGCCCCTTGAAGGGGCGGGGTTTCCGCTTTTCCTTGAAGGCCAGCGCGGCTTCGTGGAAATCCTCGGACAAGTACAGTTTCATCGGCGCCTGCTGGAACGTGGCCTCCCGCACCACCTGTTCCATGCGCCACCGCCGTGTCCGCACCGTTGCCCGCACGCTCAGCGGCGGATTGGCTGCTACCGCTTCCGCCAAAGCCCAGGCGGTTTCCATGAGTTTGCCTGTGGGGGCGACGCGGTTGATCTGGTTGGCGGCCAGGGCTTCCTCGGCCGTGAAGTAACGCCCGGTCAGGGCGATCTCATCGGCGAACGCCCCGCCCCGGAAGTGCAGTTGCGCCCATTGCTTCGCCGAACCCAGTCCGCGCGAGGTTTCCGTCAAATGGAATTGCGTGCCCGCCTCGGCGACGATCAGATCGCAGTCCAGCACCATGCCGAGGCCGAGGCCAAGCACGTAGCCGTGGACGGCGGCGATGACGGGTTTCCAGTGGACCGCCTGCATCAGCAGATCGCCCGCGTTGGCGCCGTGGCCTTGCGGGCCGCCCAGGCGCTCGAATTCCTCACGCGAGCGTAACTGGCGCTGGTGTACATCGGCGCCGCTGCAAAAGGCCCGGCCGCGGCCATGGAAGATCGCGATGTGGGCTTCGGGTTCGGCGTCGAAGCGGCGGAACGCGGTCATCAACTGGCGCACCATTTCATCGCTGACGGCGTTGAGTTTTTCCGGGCGGTTCATCGCGATGGTGACGATGTTACCCTTGCGTTCGTATTCGATGTAGTCGCGTTCCTCGGTCATCGCGTTTCCCCTCGTGCCGGTGGCTTTCCTCGCCGGGACGTGTACCGTAGGCAGTGGAAACGAAGCGTGTAAAGGCGGCTGGAAGGAAGCAAGGCCGGGGTGCGGGGCAGCGCCCTGACCTTCCTTCAACCATCCGCGAGACCAGCACGAGGGGAGGGACACCAAACATGACAATGCCGCTTTCGGGTATCACGGTTCTGGATTTCGGCCAGATTTACCAGGGCTCCTACGCCACGCTGCTGATGGCCAAGGCG
>JAYVCG010000235.1:0-3405 GCA_043750075.1 Acetobacteraceae bacterium
GAAACTGGCGAGATCGGTGCCATAGGCTTCCACCGTCAACGGTGAGGCGCGTTTTTCCAGCGCCAGCCATGCCAGAAACGCTTCCCGCGCCTCGAACCCCGTCACCGTGCGTCCTTCACCGGCCGCCCCAGGAGCGCCCCATCGCCGCCGCGATCGCGCGGCCCAGAAACGACAACGCGCCCGCGCCGCGCACCGGATCGAGCACGGCACGGTCGCGCGCCAGCAGCGCCAGCAAGGCGGGCGGGCCGTGGCAGGGCACCAGCACCAGGGCGTCATGGCCCGCGAGCCCGGCGGCCTCGGCGTGCAGGCGGCGGGCCTCGGTCACGGTGTCACGGAACAGCACCTGACGTCCGCCCAGGATGCGGGCGACGGTGCCCTCGGGCAGGGGGAGGGTGCCGGGCATGATCGCCTCGATGCACAGATGCGCGGAGTCGACGGCCAGGATGCCGGGGATGTCGCCGGTCACGCAGTCGATCGGATCGGCGGCGCGCAGCAGCGCCAGAACCGCTTCCTGCACGCGGGACGCCATGCCCGCGGCGGCGCGTCCGGCGGCGAGCACGTCGCCCGCGCGTTCCTCCATGGCCGCCGCGTGAACGCGTTCGGCCTGGACCATGGCGGCCATATGGTCGGCCATGACTTCCCCGTGCACGCGGACGGGGGGGGTGAGGACACGGTAGAGATCGGGGTTGTCCGCCAGCCAGCGCGGATTGGCGCGCAGGAAGGCGGCGACGGCGGCGGGGTCGATTTTCTCCACTGTCTCGGCGGGATCGCTCATCGCCGTGTCATGGCGTGGAGGACAAGGCAAAATTTGATCATGAAAAAGCACCCTCGCGCCAGCACCGTCATGGTTTGGCTCGACCGCACCATCCCGCGCGGCATGGTACGGACAGGTATCCGCGCACTGTCACCGGGTCAGGCAATCGTCTGACCCGTTTTGGCCCAGTCAGCGACGAAGGCGGCGAGGCCCTTGTCGGTCAAGGGGTGACTGAACAACCCGCGCAGCACGTTGGTTGGCAGGGTGACGATATGGGCGCCCATCTTCGCGGCCTCGACGACATGCATCGGGCCGCGGACCGAGGCGACCAGCACCTCGGTTTTAAACTGATAAGCGTTGTAGATCTGCATGATGTCGGCGACCAGCGCCATGCCTGACTGACCGACATCGTCCAGACGGCCGACGAACGGGCTGATGAAGGTGGCCCCCGCCTTGGCCGCCAGCAGCGCCTGCGCCGCCGAGAAGCAAAGCGTGACGTTGACCATCGTGCCATCGCCGGTCAGATGCTTGCAGGCGCGCAGCCCGTCCGGCGTCAGCGGCACCTTGACGGCGACGTTTTTGGCGATGGCGCGCAGCACATGCGCCTCGCGCATCATGCCGTCATAGTCCGTCGCGGCGACCTCGGCGCTGACCGGGCCGGGGACGAGATCGCAGATTTCCGCGATGATCTCGGTGAATTTGCGCCCGGTTTTGGCGACCAGCGACGGATTGGTGGTCACGCCGTCGAGCAACCCGCTGGACGCGAGCGATTTGATGTCGGCGGTATCGGCTGTATCGACGAAGAACTTCATGGCATATGACCCCTGGCCCTCGTGGGAGGTTCCGACGGATTTGTTCGCGCCCGATAGCACGGCCCAGTACCCGCGCCAACTGAACCCGCGCCCACTGACGCGCGTGGCGGTGATGCTGCCCTATCCCTTCCCTGGCCCGTTCGATTACAGCGCGCCACCGCACCTCTCCCTTCAACCCGGCGACATCGTTCTCGTTCCCCTGGGCCGGCGCGAGGAAACCGGCGTGGTCTGGGACGCGCCGGGCGATGAGCCGCCCGTGGCGGACCACCGGCTGCGTCCGGTGATCGCCATCGTGCCGACCCCGCCAATGCGTGAGGATTTGCGCCGCCTCGTCGATTGGATCGCCGCCTATACCCTGTCCCCGCCGGGCGAGGTGATGCGGATGGCGTTGCGCGTGCTGCGTCCTGAAAAAGGCCCCGTGCTCGGATGGCGCCGCGCCACGCCGCCCGATCCGCCGCCGCGCCTGACCGACGCGCGCCGCCGGGTGCTGGAGCGCCTCGCCGCCGCCGAGCCGCGCACCACCACCGAACTGGCGCGGGACGCGGCGGTCAGCGCCGCCGTACTCCGCGGCATGGAGGATGTGGGGCTGCTGGTCCCGGTGCCGCTGCCAGTGGAAGAAGCCTTTCAGCCGCCTGACCCGGCCCATGCCGGACCGACCCTGTCGGCGGAGCAGGAAAGCGTGGCCGTCACCTTGCGCCAGGCCGTGGCGGCGCGGGCGTTCTCGGTCACGCTGCTGGATGGGGTGACTGGCTCGGGCAAGACGGAGGTGTATCTGGAGGCGGTGGCCGAGGCCCTGCGCGGCGGGCGTCAGGCGCTGGTGCTGCTGCCGGAGATCGCCTTGTCCTCGCAATGGCTGTCGCGGTTCGAGCGGCGGTTCGGCGTGCCGCCCGCCGTGTGGCATTCCGATCTGACCTCACGCGTGCGGCGCACGACCTGGCGGGCGGTGGCCGAGGGCAAGGCCCAGGTGGTCGTGGGCGCGCGGTCGGCGCTGTTCCTGCCATTCCCCGATCTTGGCTGCGTGGTGGTGGACGAGGAGCACGAGACCTCGTTCAAACAGGAAGACGGCATCGTCTACAACGCCCGCGACATGGCGGTGGTGCGGGCGCGGCTGTGCGCGGCCCCGGCGGTGCTGGTCTCGGCCACGCCCAGTCTGGAAAGCGTGGCGAACGTGGAGGCGGGCCGCTATACGCGATTGCATTTGCCAAGTCGGCATGGCGGGGCGAGTTTGCCGCGGATCACGGCGATCGATTTGCGGGCGGACCCGCCCGCGCGGGGGCATTTCCTGGCGCCCACGCTCATCGCCGCGATCCGCGACACGTTCGCGCGGGGGGAGCAGGCGATGCTGTTCCTCAACCGCCGCGGCTACGCGCCGCTGACCCTGTGCCGCCGCTGCGGGCATCGCATGCAATGCCCCAACTGCACCGCCTGGCTGGTGGAGCACCGCGCGCGGCGCGAACTGCGCTGCCACCATTGCGGCCATGCCACGGAAATCCCCACCACCTGCCCGGCGTGCGAGGCGCCGCATTCCCTGACCGCCGTGGGGCCGGGCGTCGAGCGGATCACCGAGGAATCGTTCGAGTTCTTCCCCGATGTCCGCCGCCTCGTGATGGCCAGCGACACCATGCCCGGCCCGCACGCCGCCAGTGAGGCCGCGCGGGCCATTGAGGCGCGCGAGGTCGATTTGATCATCGGCACCCAGATCGTCGCCAAGGGCTGGCATTTCCCGCATCTGACGCTGGTGGGGGTGGTGGACGCCGACCTTGGCCTCGCGGGCGGCGATCTGCGCGCCGCCGAGCGGACGGTGCAGTTGCTGCACCAGGTCGCGGGCCGCGCGGGCCG
>JAYVCG010000236.1:0-6300 GCA_043750075.1 Acetobacteraceae bacterium
GGGTGTGGCGTTTGTAGATGCCCATGAAGCCGCGCACCGGGCGGTGCATGATGTGGCGGTGGATCCACCACTCGAACACGTTGGAGACGCAGAAGGCGAAGGGGATCACCAGCCATTCGTACCAGGCGGGGGCGTGGACCTGGCGGGCGGCGTACCAGATGGCCGCGAAACCCAGGGCGAAGATCATGGCGACATGCGCCCAGCCGAGATAGGCGGGGGCGATGCGGGCGCGAAAATCGGCGCGGAAGGCGGCCTGGCGGGGGGAGAGGCGGGTCTGGCTCATGGATCTCTGGTCCTGGAGGCGTGGTCCCGCGGAGGGGGTTGTCCGGGTGGTGCGAGGATACGGTGTTTTTCAGAAAACGGCAAAATGTTCATGTGCCGCCGACGGCATCAGAAAGTTCCTTGTGATAATATCATGGCGGGAGAATACAAACGGCGATTACTGGAATTGAATTCATACTTCACATCACAGAGAAGGTCATGGAGATCGGTGAGCTTATACGATTTTGGCAAATACAAGGAATCCCTTGATCCAGCGACGGGAGTGGCTTCCATGCCAAACGCCAGGAGCAGGTGACGCGCATCGAAGGATACCTTGAATGATGACTCTGATGGTGACAAATAGAAAGATCGCATGGTCGTCTCAGCAGACCCATGCGCGAATATTTTACATTCCACATATGTGGCTCGCTTCTCACGATCATGAATGAGTATGTCAGGATAACCCATGGGTTTTCCCAATCCCGCTCTTGACGTGGGCCTCGCGGCCATCAGTCCGGACGCGGACAAGGCTCGCATGACATATGCCTCGACAGCGTTGCCAACCTCATTCGGGCGCGACCTTTTGATGGGATTCGATTTAAGGTCGGTGATGCAAGATTGAATGGCATTTTCAAGATTTTTCAATAAATCCAGATCAGAAGCATTTTCCTTGTTCATTGGAATCACCTCCTGACCGGAAAGTGATTTAATGATCACCGGAAATGGTATGCCCTTCACCGGCCTGAGCATCTGAGCCAGTGCTTGTTCGAGCGCCTTATCTTCTTCCTTACCGCTCATAAGGCACCTCTGTAATCCATGGTCAACGAAATCAATTCAAGGACACATTTGAAAGATGACCATTTTCAGTGTCTTTTCAGGATGACAATCCTATTGGTGTTGGTTCCTTTCGCGTTATTCTTAACTCCCCAGCAATTCGCGGTTTTAGTGAACTCCTGCTGATTTACCATGACGAACAACCGTTCAAAAGGAAGCCCCTCCGCCGCCTCCCATACCAGGCGTTCAAGGAACACCTTGCCATTACGAACCTCACCAACTTCAAAGGCGACATGCCCGCCGGACCGCACGACCCGTGCCAGTTCGCGCAGCGTATCTTGAATCATTTTTTGCCAACCCACCTCAGTACGATGATGAGGAATGGAGACACTTGTGACATCAATGCCGGCGAACCAGCTTCTAAGCCAGTTATCTTCCGCGTACTGCACGATATCCAAAAATGGCGGCGACGTAACAACCAGGTCCACCGAACCCGTGCGTATCGCTGGTGTCGATGCCGCCGTACCAATGTTTAGCAACGCTGGCGGGTGCGAAGCCATGGGGCCGTCGCTCAACAGGGAGGCCGTCTTCTTCAGGATCAGTTTTTTCACATCGCGGTCCGGGGGCGTTTGTCCCCTCCGTTCATTGATTTTCCTTTGTGATTGAGCGGACACCGCCTGGTTCGGGGGAAGGGTGTAGACCGAGAAGAAACCCGGTGAATGACCCGTCAGCCTGTTCAGCGCCACCATCCTGATCCAATCATCGACGGGATCGGGGTCGCGGTCCAGTGGCGCGCGTTCCATGAGCCAGCCTCGCAGGGCGGCGATGTGGCGCAATGTCCTTGGACTATAAAAAGCGAGGAGTTCCGGCGCATCGGCCTCCCCCTCCTCCCATCCGACCTGATCCAACCTTCGCGCGACATCACCGGGCGCCGGGGGCGACAAACGGGGGCGGCTCAACAAAACACTCAGGGGATTGATATCGTTGCCAATTGGTTTACGGCCCATGAGGGCCGCCTGAACGGGGGTTGTCCCTCGTCCCATGAAGGGATCATAAACAGCATCGCCCGCTTCTGTAAGGCGGTTGATGAAAAACTCGGGAAGCTGCGGTTTGAAACAGGCACGGTAGCTGACTTCGTGAATCGAATGGGCCTGCCGCTGGCCAGGTGTCCAGAACTCATTGATCAGATAGCGGATGGAACCTTCCCATACCTGGATCGAGGGCTGGCCAAACTGATCAAAGTTTTGGACCACCTCGTCGAATGAGGGTTTGCCGTCATCAGACACGGTTTCCGGAGCGGTGGAGACCCGCCCGAACAAGGGAAAAGCATCAAGGGCCGAATCGGTCATGTCCCATTTTAGTCGATGCCCTTCCCCGCCACCAGACCGGATCGGCCGCGTCCTCCCGCTCCCGGCATGGCCTCCCCCTCGACACCGCCGCCCCCCGCGCTACTCTCCACCCCTCATCAAAAACCAGGAGCCAGACCATGCTGATCGTCGACACCCCCGCTGACATGAAGGCCCATGTGGGCGAGAAAATCGGCTCCAGCGGCTGGATCACGGTGGACCAGGCGATGATCGACAAATTCGCCGACGCCACCGGCGATCATCAATGGATTCACGTGGACGTGGACCGCGCGAAACGCGAGATGCCCGGCGGCACCACGATCGCGCACGGCTTCCTCACCCTGTCCCTGATCGCGGGCCTGGCGCACGAGACGCACGACATCCGCAAGCGCTCCCACGGCATCAATTACGGCTCGGACCGGGTGCGCTTCACCGCGCCGGTGCCCTGCGGGTCGCGCGTGCGTTTGCACCAGACGCTGACCAAGGTGGAGGACATCAAGGGCGGCGTGCGCATGACCTTCGACAACCAGATGGAGATCGAGGGCCAGGACCGGCCCGCCCTGGTCGCGGAAACCATCGCCCTCGCCTACGACTGACCGCGCCAACCGCGACGCTTTCCCGGTGTAAAAAGGCTTTCACCACGGAGGACACGGAGAACCACGGAGGCGCATGGAGAAGGCAAGCATCGTGACCTGTGCCCTGGCCACGCGGAACAAACCTCCGTGCATCTCCGTGGTCCTCCGCGTCCTCCGTGGTGAAAGCCTTTCGTGAACGCATCAACAAAACCGGCCCTCACACCAGGGCCACGTCGATGTCCGCGCTCGTCAGAAGCCACGCGTTGTCCAGCACCGACACCACCTCGCGCATGAAACGTTCCGTTAACGACATCGCCCGCGCGTCATCCCCCAGATGATCGGCCAGCAGGGCCAGGGCGAGCTGACGCGGACCATCTCCCTCGTACGTCCATTCAAACCCCGCCGGACTGTACCGCTTCAGATCGAACCGCGGGTTCAGCGGCACGCCATCCACCGTGACCAGCGCGCCATCCAGGCTCCGTCCGCCCTCATAGGTCTTCATGGGAACATCACCACGCTGCGCACCGTCTCGCCGCGTTTCAGAGCGGCGAACCCCTCGTTGATCTGATCCAATCCGATACGCGCGGAGATCATTTCGTCCAGTTTCAGTTTACCGTCCAGATACGCCCGCGCCAGCAGGGGAAAATCCCGCGCCGGGTTCGCGCCGCCATACGACGAGCGCGTGATTCGTTTCTCGCGCATCAAACTGCCCCAGCGGAACGTCACTTCCTCATCGACCGCGACCTTGCCAAGCCACACGATCTGCCCGCCGGGGCGGGCGGCCTCGACCGACAGGCGGAAGGCCGCGTTCACTCCCGCCGCCTCGACCACCAGATCGGCGCCCCGGCCATCCGTCAACGCATGCGCGAGATCAACCGCGTCCTCCGGCCCCACCGCCCGTGTCGCGCCAACAGCCCGCGCCAGTTGGCGGCGCGCGGGACTGGGATCGACGGCGATGATCTCCCCGCATCCGGCGAGGACGCAGCCCTGGACAGCGGAAAGTCCCACGGCGCCGCAGCCAGTCACCAGCGCCGTGTCGCCCCAGCCTGGGCGCGCGATGCGCGTCACCGCCCCCACGCCGGTCATCACGCCGCAGCCGATCAGCGCCGCGCGATCGAACGGCATCGCGTCCGGCACGCGGATCGCGCTCTGCGCGGGCACCACGCACCATTCGGAGAATCCGCCCAGATACATCAACTGATGCACGGGCACGGCGCCGCATGTCAGGCGCGGTTTGCCATCGAAATGAAACCCGCGCGGCCCGTTGGCGAGGAAGGGCTGGCACAGGATCGGCTGCGCCCTCTCGCAATAAAAACACTGCCCGCAATGGGGATTCCACGACAGCACCACGCGGTCGCCCAGACCGGGGCCGGTCACGCCCGCGCCGAGGCCAGCGATTTCTCCGGCGGCTTCATGGCCAAGGACGGCGGGGAGAGGGACGGCAAGCGCGCCCTCGATCGCTTCGAGATCGGTATGACAGAGGCTCGCCGCGCGTATCCGCACCAGCACGTCACCGGGGGCGAGCGGTCCCACCTCCAGCATTTCGATGGTCATTGGCGCGCCGGTCTGGCGCAGAACGGCGGCGCGGGAGGTCCACATGGCGCGTCTCCTTGAGGAACGGACGGATTTCGCACAAAATCTCAGGCCCGCGCCCTCTCCACGATGCGGCCGTCGCGGATCATCACCGTGCGGTCCATGCGCGCCGCGAGTTCGGGGTTGTGCGTCGCGATCAACGCCGCCACGCCGAGTTCACGGACCCGCATCATCAGGGCGGCGAACACCGTCTCCGCCGTTTCCACGTCCAGGTTGCCCGTGGGCTCGTCGGCCAGCAAGATGCGCGGACGGTTGGCCAGAGCGCGGGCGATGGCGACACGCTGTTGCTCGCCGCCCGACAGTTTGCCCGGCAGATGCGCGGCGCGGCTCGCGAGGCCGAAGGCGGACAGCAATCCGGAAGCACGGGCCTCGGCGGCGCGGCGGGAACGGCCGGCGATCATCTGTGGCAGGATGACGTTTTCGAGCGCCGTGAATTCCCCCAGCAGATGGTGGAACTGATAAACGAAGCCGATCGTGTCGCGGCGGATCGCCGTCCGCGCGCCATCCGGCAAATGTCCCGCGTTCTGTCCAAGCACCTGCACCATGCCCTGGTCTGGACGGTCGAGCAGGCCCGCGATGTGCAGCAATGTCGATTTTCCGACGCCGGAGGGCGCGACCAGGGCGACGATCTCCCCCGCGCGCAGGGTCAGGTTGACGCCGCGCAGGACTTTCAGTTCGCCCGCCTCGCCGCGATAGGTGCGATGCACATCGAGCAGGACCAGGGGATCGCCGGACTGTGCGGCGGACGCGGGATCCGGATCATTCATGGCGCAGCGCCTCCACCGGATCGGTGCGCGCGGCCCGCCAGCTTGGATAGACCGTGGCCAGCACCGACAGGGCAAAGCCCAGGGTGACGACGCGGGTGACGTCGCCCCAATCGACGGTGTCGGGCAATGAACTCAGCATGAACACGGAACGGTCGAACACGGCGCCGCCGGTCATGCTCTCGATGGCGCGCTGGATCGCGACGATATTGAAACAGACCAGCACGCCCATGATGGTGCCGATGACGGTGCCCGCGATGCCGACGAAGGCGCCGCACATCAGGAAGATGCGCTGGATCGCGCCGCTGCTGGCGCCGATGGTGCGCAGCACGGCGATGTCGGCGCGCTTGTCCTTGACCAGCATGATAAGCGAGGACACGACGTTGAACGCCGCCACCAGCACGATCATGCCCAACACGATGAACATCGTGTCTTTCTGCACCTGCAACACGCCGATTATCATGTCGTTGGCGTGGCGCCAGTCGCGCGCGTGGACCGGCAGCCCGGCCAGCAGCGGCGGCAACATGCCCGCCAGGACGTCCACTTTGTTCGGGTCGTCCATGCGGATTTCGATCTGCGTCACCGCGTTGGGTTTCTGGAAGAAAATCTGCGCGGCGGGCAGGGGCAGGAACACGACCGAGGTGTTATACTCATGCAACCCCGCGTCGAAGATCGCCACCACTTTATAGGCGCGCACGCGCGGGATGGTGCCGAACGCCGTGGCGGCGCCATCGGGGGAGATCAGCGTCACCAGATCGCCGATCCGGGTGCGGGATTGTTCCGCGAAGCTGACGCCGATCGCCAGCGCGTCGTCGCCGGTGAAATCATCGAGGCTGCCCGCGACGATGTGATCGCTGATGCGGTGGAGGGAGCGGAGGTCTTCCTGTGTCACGCCGCGCACGAGGCCGCCGCGGCTGGCTTTGGTCTCGGTGGACAGCAGCACCTGGCCGTCGAGGAAGGCCATCGCCGTTTGCACGCCGCTGATGG
>JAYVCG010000237.1:0-10387 GCA_043750075.1 Acetobacteraceae bacterium
CGTGCCATCGCCACGCGCTACGATAAGACCGCCAGAAATTTTCTGGCGGCTGTTCAGATGGTCGGCGCGCTTTCCTGGCTCAATTGACGACAGGCCCTAAGTCCCGCGCGCTTGCGCCGTCAGAACGCCCGCCCAGGGTCAGTCGCTGGAGGCATGGGGGCACCACCTGTTCGTTTCAGGCGTCGTCGAAGCTGATGTAGCCCTCCGTCCATGAATCATGATCGAGCCATTGCTCGAATATCCTGAAACCCTCCGGCCAATCGCGGAAGCCTGGTTGTTTTCTCAGCCGCTCGATCGCTGCCTCGGCACGGGCATGGGATGAATAGATACCTATGGATTTTCGCGTCGGAGCCTCATCGAATTCCTGATTGGCACGGATCGGGAAGTGCCAAAGATCGTAAAGAGTGACAGGCGGCTGGTCTCCGCCCGGACTTTCAGGATAGCACGCCGCTCTCCTGCCCGGCGATGGGCCCGTGCCGTGTCCAACCCGCCCAACATCCATTCTTCATCCGCGTTCATCCCCTGCCAAAAAATGCGTCCCTCCGCCCCGCCGCCGCCGCGGGCTGGCCTCCACCGCCGCCACACCGTCCGGACCCCTCACGCTCCCCGCCAAAAGCCCGCCGCTTGAGCCCCGTGCCCAGCACTGCCAAAACACCCGCACGGCTGTTTCGCGGAAGGGATCACTCCATGCAGGTCGGTATCCAGTTTTTCCCCGATGTGGGGCCCGCTGAGAAATCGGCGCGGGATTACTGGCGGGAGGCGCTGCGTCTGGTCGCCCTCGTGGACCGCCATGGCTACCACCATGTCCGCACGGTCGAGCATTACTTCCACCCCTACGGCGGATACAGCCCGAACCCCATCGTGTTCCTCGCTGCCGCCGCGCAGGTCACGCGGCACGCGCGGCTGGTGACGGGCGCGGTGCTGCCCGCGTTCAACAACCCTCTGAAGATCGCCGGTGAGCTGGCAATGCTCGACGCGCTGTCCGATGGGCGGCTGGATTGCGGTTTCGCCCGCGCCTTCCTGCCCCACGAGTTCGAACGGTTTGGCGTGCGGCTCGACGAAAGCCGCGCCCGGTTCGACGAAGGGGTGGAGCAGGTCCGGCGGTTACTGGAAGAAGAAAATGTGACAAGCGAGGGACGTTTCCACGCTTTCCGTAACGTCACCTCTCTGCCGCGGCCCACGCAACAACCCCGCCCGCCGTTTTATGTGGCGGCGCTTGGCACCCGCGAATCGTTTGAACGCGCGGGGGCCAACGGATACGGCCTGATGGCGATTCCCATGGCGGGCGGCGCGATGAAAGACCTGCTCGACGCCTACCGGAATGCCCGCGCCGCGGCGGGCCATGAAGGGCCAGGCACGGTGATGCTGGCGTTTCACATGCTGTGTCACGAGGACCAGCAAGAAGCCGAGCGGCTCGCGCGCGGTCCAATCGAACGCTATCTGCGCTCACTGGTGGACGCGGCCTCCGATTGGACCACGGGCGCGTCGTCGGCGGATTACCCCGGCTATGATCAGGTGATCGCCAACCTCGCGCGGGAAACCTTCGACACGCAGGTCGAAAAATGTGCCGCCTGGGTTGGTACACCGGAACGGATTCTTGACACAATCGCGACGTACCGTCAGCAAATCGGATCGTTCGAGATCGCCTCGGTGCAAGTGAATTTCAACGATCTGCCGCTGACCGCCGCGGAGGCATCGATGCGTTTGTTCGGGGAGCGTGTGTTGCCGCGGCTGTCACGGTGAATGCCGTTCTCCCGCCCTGGTCTGGCGTCCCCCTGGTGTGGCGTCCCCTGGCGGGCGTTGAGAACACGTCATAGTATGTAATGCACTGAACCCGGCACGGGTCATCTGAAATCTGGCGGCATTGTGCCACCGGCCAGGGCAACGCGCCACTCTCTCACAAGGAACTGACACATGCGACTCTCGGGATTGGGCGCCATCGCGGCGCTTGGCGCCATGCTCACCATGCCGGTGCTGGCCCAGACGACAACGACGACGGCGCCTCCGGCCACGAAACCACCCACGGCTGGCACGGCCACGACGGCACCGCCGCCCGCCGCCCCGAAACCCGTCACCGCCGCCACTCCGGCCGCGAAGCCCGTGACGGCGGCGCCTGCCGCCACCACGACCGCCGCTCCGGCCGCGAAACCCGTGACGGCGGCGCCCGCCGCCACCACGACCGCCGCTCCGGCCGCGAAACCCGCCGCCACGCCGTTGCGCCTCGATATCAATACAGCCTCCGCCACCGAACTCGACAAGATCAAATACGTGGGCGCGAAACGCGCGGCGGCGATCATCGCGGGCCGTCCGTGGAAAAGCACGGATGAACTCGTGACACGGAAAGTCCTGCCGAAAGCTTACTATGAAAAGGTCAAGGGTAACCTTTTCGTACAGTAATTCCCCTCAATCCCCAACATGCCCAGAGCCCTCGCGCTCTGGGAAGCTGGCGGGTGAGGAAAAACCGGAACGGCCAGGCCACGCCGGACACGGCGCGCGTGCCTGGCCGCCGCGCGTAAAAAAACAAAGGGGGAGGCGAAATGAACGATCTGATCGAAAACATCATCGCGCGCACGGGCTTGCCCGCTGAAGCCGTCCAGCCGGTCATCGGCGCGGTGCTGGCGCATCTCGGCGATGTCCTGCCAGCGCCGATCGCCCATCAGGTGGCCATTTTTCTGGGCGTGCATCAGGAAGAAAGCGGCGACACGAATACCGCTGCCACCGACGCGGGCGGCGCCGAGCCTGGTCTTGGCGGTTTACTGGGCGGGCTCATGGGCGGCGGCGGCGCGGGCGGCCTTTTGGGCGGTCTGCTGGGCGGGGCCGGAGGGACGGGCGCGCAAGGTGGTTTCGCTGGCGCCGGTTCCCTGATGAACGCCGCCGAGTCCCTGCTGGCAGGCGTACTGGCCGGCAAACGCTGACATGGATGAACGACGCGTACATGCCGGAAGACGGACCCGCTGTCCGCCTTCCGGCACGGCTCATTGTCCGGGATGCTTTAGCCCGACCGGCATTGTCCCGTTCTCGTGGTTTCCACGTCGCCATCGTCGTAGCGTATCGTTAACGATGTGGCTTTGAGACCCGTGATTTTTCCGGGATACCATTTGCCTTCATTGCGCCAGTTGCACTCAACGGGCGTGCCGATGCTCCAGTCATAAGGGCGCACCTGATTGGTGGGGCGGGTTTCCTTCATCCCATCGTCGTACATTATCGTGAGGGAACCGGCATTGACGCTCTGGATCACGCCGGGGAACCAGTAAGCGCCGCCTTTGTACTGGGCCAGCACCCATTCTCCTGTTTGTTGCGCCAGGGCCGGGGAAACCGCGCCGGTGAGCAGCAAAGCGGCCAGAAAAGCAGCCTTCATCGTGAATTTCCTTCTTCCAGGGCGCCACGCTCCGGTCACGGATTGATCCAGGCCGGCGTGGTCCAGCCGGTGGTATCGTAATCCGCCATGCACTGATCCACCAACGATTCCATCGCCAGCATGTCGCCACGGCGTTGCGCGATGCCCAGTGTCTGCGTGCGAATGTCCTCCCATCCACCGGCGTAGTTGCGTTCGTACAGCTCGTGCCGCCCGCCGAATTCGGTGCCGGTCGCGTCCCAGAGCAGTTTCAGGATCTTGATCCGCTCATCATAGGGAATGTCATGCGAACCGCGCACGTACTGGCGCAAATAGGGCTCGATCTCTGGATTGGCGAAATCCTTCACCGAGGATGGCAGGTAGATCAGCGCCGAGGTGACTGTCCGCTCGATGATCTCCTTGATTCGTGGCCAGGCGTCGGGCGCGAACACGCGATAACTCAGCACGGCGTTGAAGTCCGGCAGCAGCGCGTCGCCGATCCAGGGGGACGGATTGTTCGCCATGGCGTTGGACAGCGACCAGAACATGTGGCGCCAGGCGACCACCTCGCCCAACAGGGCCTGGTTGCCTTTCGCCTCGTCCCCGCCGGTGCAGCGCAGCGCCTTGGCCAGCAATCCGGTGATGAAGTCGAGCTTCACCGCGAATCGGGTGCAGCCCTGAAACAACGCTCCCTGCATGAAGCCCGAACCGGCGAAAAAACTCAGCACCCGCGCCGGATCGCGATAGATGAACACGTCCTCCCAGGGGATGAACACCTTGTCGAGCACGAAGATCGCGTCGTTCTCATCGAAACGCGACGACAACGGATAATCGAACGGCGCGCCGTACCGTTGCGCCGCGTGTTCGTACGACGCGCGGCAGAACAGTTTCAGGCCCGGCGCGTTGATCGGAACGATGAACATCAGCGACATGTCCAGATCCTCGGTCGCGGTTTTCGAGGACTGGCCGAGGAAATTGTAATGCGTGATGGCCGCCGAGGTGGCGACGACCTTGGCGCCGGAGACGATGATGCCGCCATCGACTTCCTTGTCCACGCTGACGAAGACGTCCTTGCTTTGCTCGGCGGGTTTGTGGCGATCGACCGGCGGGTTGACGATCGCGTGGTTCATGAACGGCACGGCTTCCTGCGCCCGTTTGTACCAGGTCCGCGCGTTGTCCGCGTAAGGACCATAATATTCCGCGTTGGCCCCCAATGTGTTGACGTAAGCCGCCTTGTAATCCGGTGTGCGTCCCATCCAGCCATAAGACAGCCTGGCCCAGCCGGCGATGGCGGTCTGGGCGGCGATCATGTCTTCACGGGAACGTTGGACGCGGAAATAACGATGTGTGTAGCCGCCAGAGCCGGTATCGGTGGGACAGGTCAGGCGGTCCTTGCTTTTGGGGTCGTGCAGCGCGTCGTACAGCCGCGCGATGGAGCGGATGGAATTACGGAACGCCGGATGCGTGGTGACATCGGCGACACGCTCACCCTCGATATACACCGCGCGCCCGTCGCGGAGACTTTCGATGTATTCGGCGCCGGTGAAGGGGCGGCGTTTATCGGCGATGATGTCCTCAGGTCGCATGGCGGGGTCTTTCCTGGCGCGGGGTCACGTGCGTTGAACCTTCTGCTTTCACCTTGCTTGCACCGGCACGACGGCGATCAGGGCTGATCAGGCGCGACCAACAGCGATGTCCGTTGATCCTGAAGGATCATGGCGATCCCATGATCGCTACTCCGAGCGCGCCATTCAGCCAGCCGGTCTGATCAGATCCCCGCCCGTGCGAGGCCCAGATCATGCGGCTTCCTCGCGCCACGTTTGAGTGACTGCATCGCTGTCAAAATCCGGTGAGCAGCAGATCAATCGCGGTGAGAATGGTATCGTGGCGGTCTTTCAGGGACATCACGGCCCCTTTCAGTTCCCGGCGTGGCACGGTCGCGATGGCCTGTGTGATGAGCGCATGGGGCTGGCCCTGGATGTCGAACACCGGATTAAGCCCACTGGCGGATACACGCACCACCGTCATGGGCAGCAATGGAATGACAACGCGGGTCGTGAGGTGTGACAACAGATCAGCCTGGACATCGACCACATAACCCTCACCACCGCGTCCAGGGTTGGGATGGACATCCAGCCGGGCCATCAGAACTGGCGAAATTCCGAAAGCGGCGGGCCATGCTGTTCCACATACTCATTCCAGGCGTCGAGCGCGGCACGGTTCTCACGCAGCCACGCCGCCGCCCGTGCCTCGGACACGGGGTCCGGCAGGCCTTGCTCGCGCGCATGAGACACGTTGACGTCACGATGTCTGGCTTCGCGCGGCAGGCGTCCGGGAGGAATCACGTTGGCCGCTTTACGCATGGAACCTCCGTTCAACGCGATGACACCAAAGACATGCGCATGAATCATGCGCATGACAAGTGGTGACGCCTTGGCGCGCGTGCGCTTGCATCGCCACGCCCGCCCCCTGCCTCCCGCCCCCTGCCTGATGCCATGCGAGGGGATTGGAAAACCACGCGGGATGTTGCTCATTCCACCGGCGATCTTCGCCCAATTCAGACCCCCGCCTGTGGCCCCCGCACCAGCTTGCCAGGCAGCGCCCCGGTGGCGACGCCCTCGCGGTATGTCACCTGCCCCGAAACGATGGTCGCCTCATACCCGTGCACCGCCTGCAACAGCCGTTTGCCGCCCGCGGGCAAATCCTGCGCCACATAGGGTTTGTCCGCCCCCAGCCGGTCCCAGTCGATGACGTTGACATCCCCCTTCATCCCCGCCCGCAAGATCCCGCGATCGTGCAGACCGGCGGCGGAGGCGGTGTCGGAGGTCAGGCGCCGGATCAGTTCCTCGGGCGCGAAACGGCCCATGGTGCGGCCCCAATGCGTCAGCAGCCAGGTCTGGTAGCCCGAGTCCAGGATGAACGCGACATGCGCGCCGCCATCGCCCAGTCCCATGATGGTGTTTGGGTTGGCGAGCAACGTCTCGGACATGGAAAGATCGCCATACGCATAATTCGACAGCGTGGTGTAGATGAAATCCGTGCCGTCGCTTTCCAGCAGCACGTCATAGGCGACTTCCTGTGGCGTGCGGCCCTCGCGGGCGGCGATCGCGGCGAGGCTGTTTTCCTTCTTCGGCAGATAGTCGGGCGGGTTGCCGAAGCGGTACATGCTCTCCCATTGCAGCCGGTGAAACAGCGGGAAAGTGTTCAACTCCTTCGGGTCTTCACTGAGGATTTTCGCCCGGATTTCCGGATCGCGCATCCGCGCCACCCGCTCCGCCAGCGGCAGGGCGGCGATGCTCTGATAGGTCCGTGTGCCGAGGAAAGGATTCTGGCTGCCGGTCAGCCCGAGCAGCAAACCGATCGCCCGCGGCGCGACCACGGGACGGATCGACACGCCATCGGCGGCGGCTTCATCGGCCTGGCGCAACAGACCGCGCCACACCTCGGGCCGCGTGTGCCGTTGCGTCAGGGTAAACACCGTGGGCCGTCCACTGGCCTCGGTGACGCGGCGGAGCATGGCGAACTCGGCGTCAGGATCGGGCGCCCATTCCGAAACGAACTCCAGCATGCCAGCACCCGCGTCCTTCATGCCCAGGGCGATGCCGGTCAGCTCGTCTTCTTGCGCGCGCAGCGTGGGCGTGGCCTCACCCTTCAGCGTCTTGTGCGACAGGCTGCGCGAGGTCGAGAACCCGAACGCGCCCGCCTTCATCGCCTCGCGCGCGATCTCCCGCATCTGGGCGATATCGGCCTGATTGGCGTTTTCCAGGTTGATCGCCCGCTCCCCCATCACGAACACGCGCACGGCGGCGTGCGGCAGCAGCGCGCAGACATCGACATCGCGCTGTTTGCGTTCCAGGGCGGAGAGGTATTCGCCGAACGATTCCCATTCCCAGGTCAGGCCCTCGTGCATGACGGCGCCGGGACTGTCCTCGACGCCTTCCATGAGTTCGATCAGCTTCTGCCGGTCGCCGGGTTTGCAGGGCGCGAAGCCGACGCCGCAATTGCCCATGACGACCGTGGTGACGCCATGCCACGCACTCGGCGCCAAATGCTGATCCCACACCGCCTGGGCGTCGTAATGGGTGTGAATATCGACAAATCCGGGTGTGACGATCTTGCCTTTCGCGTCGATTTCCTCGGCGCCCTTGCCGGACACCACGCCCACCTGGGTTATCTTGCCGTCCTTGATCGCCACATCGGCCGCGACGGGCGCGCGTCCCGTGCCGTCGATGACGGTGCCGCCGCGAATGACCAGATCGTGGTCTGCCATTGGACTCTCCTCATGGGAATTGTTTGGAAGAACCGTGCGCCCGGTCTGACGGAGATGCAAGGGCGGCTCAGAACGTGATCGCCGTCCGCACGCCGAGCAGTAATGAATCGCGCACGCGCCGCCCAGGGTTGAAGGGGTCCGGAATGCCACCGGCCGGATGCACGATCCATTGGATGTCCGGCTGGATCGCCATCCAGCCGGTGGCCTGGTATTGATAGGTCAGTTCAAACACGGTCTCGGACCCCCGCACCGGATGGAACCCCGATGGATCGAACGCGGCCACGTCCCGGTCGAGGCCGCGAACATGGCCGCCAAACACGGCATAAGCAACGCCAAAACCAAGGGAGTCGTTCGCGCGGCCTGGGATCGGACCTTTCCAGGTAATGCCGCCATTGACGTAAAAATTGATCAGATTGCGATCGCCGGGCGTGCCCATGGCACGGGCGAAAACCCCGATGCCCTGATCGCGGCTTTTGCCTGTTTGTAACACCATCTGATCGAACATGGCGTAAAACCCATATGTGCCGCGATGGCCGCGCGGCAACCCGTTGCTGGCCGGATCGGCGAGCGATAACCCGTCGGCGCCGTACCGTTGATCGGCATAAGCACCATTATGGAACCATCCTCCGACGCGGTAAGTACCGGGCAGGCCGGGCGCGTCATGGGCCTGATTGACCGCGTACTGGGTCTCGATGAACGCCAGGATACCGTCAGGCAACGGGAACAAAATGCCGCCGCGGTTGCGCTGTTGCGGGTCTCCGTTCCCTGGGCCGGCGGGATCGCCATTGAACACGGCGGCCAGCAGCGTGATCGCGGGGATGGGCTGAATCCGCAGCCTGATGCCGGGCACCGCCAGCGGGAAGGCCGGTCCTCCCGACAGCAGATCGTTTTGCAACAACGCCGGAAATCCAAACGTGGCGTTGACGAACAGCGCGTTGGCGGAGGCAAAGGCGTAAGCGTTTGGATCGTCCGGCCCGCCGTTCGGTCCGTATTGGGAAATCAGGAATTCATCGTCCGCCCGCATCCGGCCGATCCGGATCGACACCCGGCCGCCGAACAATTTCTGCTCGAAATAAGCATCGTACAGACGTGTGGCGCGCGTTGCCTCGATACCGCTGACGCTATGAATGGGGTTGCCCAGAAGGTTGACCGAGGCGCCGCGGCCATGGATTTGCAGCGCGCTGATGAGGACCGAGCCACCGCGCCACAGTCCCAGCTTCTCAAAATCGAACCCGAGGGTCGTCTGTGTCACGCCCTCGTAGACCACGCCGCGGCGTACGCCTCCGCTGACGTTTCCCAGCACTTCGCTGATTTCCTGAAGCTGGAAGGACATCCCGCGCGCGGCGAGGCCAGAGCGGAGACCGCCAGGATCGCCGAACAGGGTGGAACGGCTCCAGAGATCGGTTCCCGTCCCTTGCGTCACGGCCGGTGGCATCACGGAGGCGGACGCGGCGGGCGCTGGTGTAACGGGCGCTGGTGTCTGGGCTGGCGCGCTGGTCGCGCTGACGGCCATCAGGATCGAGAACAACCATGGGTTCGCGCGCATTGTCACCTTCCTCACCGCCATTCCCACCAGTCCGCGTGGCGATTGACGCGTGAAACGTTCCTGCTTCGTCATCCGCGAGCGTGTCCCACGCCTCTCTTTCCGCACCGTGCCACGAGAAATCCCCGGCGCGGGCAAGGGGATGACGATGAAACGAGGGCCGGTCTTCAGGCTGATTGGGCATCGGACATGAATCGGACGGCGCGAGAGTGTGCGCCGCCCGATCAACCGTGTCGTGAACCCGCGGTTACAGCACGCCGAGGATGGTTTCGGCCTTGCTGGCCTCGAACCCGCCGGGCGCTTCCACGCCGAGATGCGTCACTTTACCGTCTTGCGCGACCAGCGCGTAACGCTGGCTGCGCACGCCCATGCCGCGCGCCGTGATGTCCATCTCCAGGCCGAGGGCCTTGGCGAAGGCGGCGGACCCGTCGGCGATCATCTGCACCTTATCGCCCGTGCCCTGATCCTTGCCCCAGGCGCCCATGACGAAAGCGTCGTTGACGGAGATGCAGGCGATGGTGTCCACGCCCTTGCCCTTCATCGCTTCCGCGTTCTGCACGAAGCCGGGCAGGTGCTTGGCGCTGCATGTGGGAGTGAAGGCGCCCGGCACGGCGAACAGCACGACCTTCTTGCCCTTGAAGATGTCGTCGGTGGACATTTCCTTCGGGCCTTCCGCCGTCGCCACCATCAGCTTCATCGACGGAATCGTGTCGCCCACTTTGATCGTCATGCTTTTCTCTCTCCCCGGATAGGGACTGCCCGATATGGGGCGGCCCAGGTGATCACCGCCTGACTCCTAGCCTTACTCGGCGCGCGAGTCACGACCCCTGGCTTCGCGTGTGGAGTGAAAGAAGATCAGGGCTCCGCCCTGAAACCCGCCAGGAGGCGCTGCCTCCTGGACCTCCGCCAAAGGCTCGCCTTTGGAAACCATCCATGGGAGTCACCAGTGGATGATACCAACGGCCCTTGAAACCGACCCATCGCCGTTTCATCGTCATGGTCCGGCTCGACCGGACCATCCCCACCAGCATAGTGCCGCGAGGGATCCCCCGGTCGAGCCGGGGGATGACGGCGATGGGTCGGTTTCAAGGGCCGTTGGTATGAGGTCCAGGGGCTCGGCCCCTGGCGGGTTTCAGGGCAGCGCCCCATAGGCACTAAGATAGTCTCCCGTGAGGGTAATTGACGGCCTGTTTTCGCTTCCGCCTGGGGTTGGCCAGCCGTTTGTGCAGTCTGGGGGAGG
>JAYVCG010000238.1:0-3724 GCA_043750075.1 Acetobacteraceae bacterium
GAAGATTTGGCGCGCATGAAACCAACCGCGTTGATCGTCAACACCTCGCGGGCGGAACTGATCCAGCCGGGCGCCCTGCTCACCGCGTTACGCGCTGGCCGTCCTGGATACGCCGCCGTGGATGTGTATGAGAAAGAACCCATCCTGAATGGCGATCACCCGTTCCTGGCGATGCCCAATGTGATTTGCATGCCGCATCTCGGTTGGGCGGAATGGGAGAATTTTGAACTGTATTTCACCGAGACGTTCGAGCAAATCGCCGCCTTCGCCGCGGGAAAGCCGCTGCGCCTGGCCAACCCGGACGTGAAGCCGCGCTGAGAGGAACCCCGAGGCATGGACTCTGACCTGATCCGCTATTCCCCCATCACGCAACGTCCGCCGCTGCGCTGGCCGAACGGCGCGCGCGTGGCGCTGTGGATCGTGCCGAACATCGAACATTACGAATATTTGCCAAAGTATGTCCGCACCCGCGATCCCTGGCCGCGCACGCCGCACCCGGACGTACTGGGCTATTCGCAACGCGATTACGGTAACCGTGTCGGGCTCTGGCGCTTTTTCGATCTCGCCGATGATCTGGGGCTGCGCTGCACCGTCAGTCTGAACATGACCGTCATCCAGCATTACCCCGCGATCCTGGAGGGCATGGAAAAGCGGCAATGGGAACTGATGTCGCATGGCATCTACAACACGCGTTACCACTGGGATTTCACCCCCGCGGAAGAACGCGCCGCCATGCTGGAAAGCCGGGAAATCCACAAGCGGCTCACGGGACGGGAACAACGCGGCTGGTTCAGCCCGGCGATCACCAACACGCTGAACACGTTCGATCTGGCGGCGGAATGCGGCTACGATTACACCGCCGATCTTTATCACGATGACCAGCCGTTTCCGTTGAAGGTCAAAACCGGAAAGCTGCTGTCCATTCCTTACACCATCGACCTCAACGACGTGATCGTGCACCGGCGCGGCGAGGAGGCGGAGGAATTCGCCCGCCAGATCAGGGATCATTTTGATACCGTGTACGCCGAGGGCGCCGAACAAGGCCGCGTGATGTGCGTGGCGCTGCATCCGTACTGGGTCGGCCAGCCGCACCGGCTGCGCGCCATCCGTTCGGCGTTTGAATATGTTCTGTCCCATCAGGGCGTCTGGCAGACCACTGGTGAGAACATCGTCGATTGGTACAATGCGAATTATCTGCCGTTGCTCGAATCGCATCTCGCCGCCAGGGAATCCGCCAATGGCTGAGTTCATCCCCGCCAAAATTCCTCCGGTCAATGAAACCCGCGCGCCGGGCATGGATCACGCGCATTATCCGTTCCGCGCGCTGCCAGACGCGCCGCGCTTTGTCTGGCCGGAGGGCGCCCGCATCGCTTTCACCGTCACCCTCGTGCTGGATTACTGGGAACTCGACGCGCCGAAAGACGAAAGCCCCGACCCCCGGATCGTTTCACCATTGGGAAAATTCTTTCCTGACTGGCTGACCTGGAGCCATCGCCAGTACGGCGCCCGCGTCGGCATTTTCCGCATCCTTGAAACGCTGGACCGTTTCAACATCGTCCCCAGTGTCGCGCTTGGCACCGAGGCCGCGCGGCGGTATCCCGAACTGATCGATGCCCTGGCGCGGCGCAACGCCTGTTTCATGGCGCACGGCCATTTCGCCACGCGGCGCATCACCAGCCGCATGGCGGATGAACGCGCCCATATCGTCTCGGCGCGCGATCAGATCGCCGCTCTGACCGGGCAAACGCCACGCGGCTGGTGCGGCCAGGATTTCAACGAATCCGCCGAAACCCCCGCCCTGCTCACCGAATCCGGATTTCATTACACCACCGACTGGGCTAACGACGACCGGCCTTACATGCTGGGATCGTATCCTTCCGGCTCCCTGCTGTCATTACCGCCGCAACCGGAATGGAACGACCTCGAATGCATGTGGCTGCGCCGCGTCACGCCGCCCGTGTGGTCAGCGAACATCGCCGAGGCATTCGATGTGCTCCACACCGAGGGTGGCGCTGTGTTCAATCTCACGCTGCACCCCTGGCTCACCGGCCAGGCGCACCGTATCCGGTATCTGGGCGACGCGCTTCACCGCGTCATGGGTAAACCCGGTGTCTGGAACACGACAACCGACGCGGTGGCTGACGCCGCGCGTCCTCAACTGGTCTGAACGGCCAGCCGGTCCCGCCAGATGCGTTCCGGGTCCTCCGTCCATCCGAGGGCCAGCAAGCCAAGCCCGATCGTGGCGAGAATGGTGGCGATGACGGTGGGAGGCGCCGTCTCCCCACGCCACACGGCGGCCAGAAGCGCTTCCGTATCGGCGGAGGGGGTCAGCGGACCAAGGCCCGCGACCGCGGGTAACGCGATTTCCGACTGTCCTTCAGTCTGATCCCACAGCAAGGCGTTGCCGGGTTTCAGGGGCACGCGTTCCGCCTCGCCGCCGCCACCTTTCAGGATCACCAGACGCGGCCGCGCCAGACGCTCCGCCACGCCCAGATGCACCGTCAGATAAGGCGGATGAAACACCCCATCCACCCCGGCCGGCGCATCGCCCGGATTGAGCAGACGCGCCACCGTGTTGACCGGCGAACGCAGTCCGAACAATCGCCTCATGCGCAACACCGCGTCCATCTCCGGCGACAGCACCCGCAAGGGCACGAAACGGAAACCGGATACCGGCGTTCCGCCAAGCGCCCGCAACCCGGCCTCGACCGAAATGCCCGCGGAATGATCGTTGGAGCCATGCATCAGCACCGAAGCCCCCGCCCGCGCCAGGGCCAGCGCCGACAACAGGAACCAGGGCGCCCCGCGTGTCCGGCCCGCGCCGTAGGAAGGCCAGTCGAGATCGGCGCGCGGTTCACGCCATGCATCGCCGATGCTGTCGCGCGCCGCTTCCACCATGCCGGTGATTTCATCCGCGTCCTCGCCCCGGAATCGCAGCAGCATCAGGAACGCGCCGATTTGATGCGGGTCGGCTTCCCCCCGCAGCACCATGCCAAAGGCTTCGCGCGCTTCCTCACGGGTCAATGCGCGGGACCGGCCTGGACCGCGGCCCAGTACGGCGACGAATTGGGCGAAGGCGTCATGCTGCTGGGTCATGTGATCCACGTATTCTCATGGAGGTTGTCCTGGCAATCTGTTTGGTGCATGGTTTCATCAGCAAGGAGGCTCCAGTGTTCACACAGGACGCGCTGTTGCTGATTGGTCATGGCTCCACCACTCTGCCGGGCGCCGCGCGTCCACTTCTGGCCCATGCTGAAACCATCCGTGCTTCTGGCCGCTTCGCCGAAGTGGCGGTGGGCATGTTGCTGGGAGAACCGTCCGCCGCCGCCGTGGCCGATGCCCTGACCGCGCCCGTCGTGCATGTGGCGCCCTTCTTTCTGGAGGAAGGATATTTCACCCGCATCGTGATCCCCGATCTGCTGTTGCCGCGGGCTTCCGCTTCGCGGGTGCTACGGTTTTGTCCCCCGGCGGGTGCGCATGATGGCATCGTTGGGATTTTGGAAAAACGTCTGTCGCGGCACTGTGAAGCGTTTGGGACCAATCCAAAATCCCTCTCCGTCCTTCTGGTCGGCCATGGCTCCGGCCGCGGCCCAGGACGGGCACGGTTGTTACGGCGCCATGCGAACCGCCTGGAAGCGGCGGGACATTTCGGCTGGGTGCGTGTCGCGTATCTGGAGGAAGCCCCTTTCGTGCCTGAAACACTCGCCAGCGCGCGGGGCCATGT
>JAYVCG010000239.1:0-3030 GCA_043750075.1 Acetobacteraceae bacterium
CGGGCCGTCCTGACGGCGGCGTGGCTGACCGCTCCGGCTTTGATGAGCCCAGCGGCGGCTGGAACGGCGTGGACGCGCGGGCCGCTGGTGCTGCCGGAAAGCCCGCGTCCCGATCTTTCCGTCCATGACGCCGAGGCGTTGCGCGCCAAGGCCATGAAGGGCGAGGCCATGGCGGCGGCCGAACTGGGCACGCTGCACGCCCATGGCTGGAAGCTGCAACGCGATCCGGCCGAGGCCATGCGCTGGCTCACCCGCGGCGTCGCGTTGAAGAACACCCTGGCGCGGCGCGAACTCGGCTTGCTGCTGCTGCGCGGCGATGGCGTCGCCCGTGACCCCGAACGCGCCGTCGAACTGCTGAAACTGGCGGCGGAAGCGGGCGACGCCGTCGCCGCCACCGCTCTGGGCGCGGCGCACGCGGGCGGCGACGGCACCCCGCAAAGCTGGCCGGAGGCGCTGAAATGGACCCGTGTGGCGGTCGAGGCGGGCAACCCCGCCGCGCGCACCAATCTCGGTATCGCGCATGAACTCGGCATCCCCGGTCCCGCTGACCCCGCCGAAGCCGCGCTTTGGTACAAACAGGCCGCCGCGCAGGGCTTCGCGCCCGCGGAAGTGCGGCTGGGCGATCTGTACCAGACCGGCACGGGCGTCGAACGCGATCCGGACAAGGCTTTCGCCCTCTACCGCAGCGCCGCCGAGCGCGCCGATCCCACCGGCGAACGCGCCCTGGGCGATGCCTACCGTCTGGGCGTTGGCGTCGGGACCGATCCGGGCGCCGCGCTGATCTGGCTGCAACGCGCCGCCGATCACGATGACGCCGAGGCGGAATACCGGCTCGCCCGGTTGCTCGATGGACAATCCGGCTATCCCCACGACCGGCTCCAGGCATGGCTGTATCTGATCCGCGCCGCTGACCACGGCCACACTCTGGCCGCGGCGCTGGTTGGCACCGGCTACATGACCGGCAAATACGGCCCAGGCCGCGATCACGCGAAAGCCGCGCACTGGTTGAATGAGGCACTGGAACAGGCGAAGACCGCCGCTCGCGCGGTGCCGGAAGACCCTCGCTCCGAGCAAGGCCAGGAAATGAGCCTCGCCCGCTTCGAACTGGGCTTGTTGCTGCTGGAGGGCGATGGCATCGCCCGTGATGTCGAGCGCGCGGTGAAACTGATCACCGAGGCCGCTGACCGCGATCTCACACCCGCTTTGTATCAATTGGGCGTCATGCGGCGCACCGGTCTCGGCGTGACCCGCGACGACGCGCGGGCGGTCGAATTGTTCCGCCATGCCGCCGAGCAAGGCTCAGGCCCAGCTGCCGCCACCCTGGGGATGGGATACGCGGAAGGATGGGCCGGCACGCGCGATGACCTGGAGGCCGTACGCTGGTTCCGCATCGGCGCCGCTCTGAGCGAGCCTGACGCCTGGTTCGGCCTCGCCCGGATGTACGAACAAGGCGCCGGAGTCACGCCGGATGGGGCGGAGGCGGCCGTCTGGTACGCGCTCGCCGCCAATGCCGGGCGGGGGGAGGCGCAGCGCCGTCTGGGCGAGGCCGCGCAACGCGGCCAGCTTGGCCAGCGGCGCGACAGCGTGGCGGCGGTGCGCTGGTATCGCCTCGCCGCCGATGGCGATCCGGAAGCCGCGTATCGTCTCGGCGCCATGGCGGAGGCGGGAGAGGGGATGAAACGCGATGACGACCAGGCGGTGAAATGGTACCGCTCGGCCGCCCTGCGCGATCATCCCGCCGCGCTGACGCGTCTCGCCGAGGCCCATCGCGACGCCACCCTTGGCCAGCAGCGCGACCTGGCGGAGGCGGAACGTCTGTTCCGCCAGGCGGTCGCGTTCGATCAACCCGCGGCGCTGGCGGGGCTGGGCATGCTGCTGGAAATGCGCGGCGACAGCCAGCAAGAAGCCTTGCGCGCCTGGCGCGGCGCGGCCGAAAAAGGCGTCGCGATGGCGAGCGACCGGATCGGCCGGGCGTACCGGGACGGCGAACTCGGCCTCGCGATCGACGATGGGGAAGCCCGTCGGTGGTTCCTGCGCGCCGCCGGTCTGGGCGACGCGGGCGGTGCGCTGAACCTTGGCGCCATGCTGATGCTTGGCCGCGGCGGCAAGGTGGACGAGACCGGCGCACTGGCGCTGTACCAGCGCGCGGCTGAACAGGGCAGCGCCACGGCCGAGGCGAACATCGCCGGCATCTATTGGGTCGGCGCCGCGGGCATCGCGCGCGACCGCGCCGAAGCGGTGCGTCATTACATGCTCGCCGCCCGCGGCGGCAACGTCGTCGCGGCGCGGATGCTGTCCATCGCCTACGGCACCGGCGACGGCATCGGCCGCGACGATGACCAGCAACTCGCCTGGGCCCGCAAGGCGGCGGAGAATGGCGATGTCGTGTCGCAGAACATCGTCGGCTATTTGGTCCTGACCGGCATGGGCGGCACCTACGACTATGTGGAGGCGGCGACCTGGCTGACCCTGGCCTCGCAACGCTCCGGGCCTGGGGAACTGCATGACACCGCCACCGAAAATCTCGGCACCGCGATGGCGCAACTCAACCCGGAGGAACAGGCCGAGGTGGCGAAGCGGGTGGCACACTGGCGGGAAGTGTTCGGGGGGATGTGAGCGGCCCTGGTTCTCGCCGTCATCCGCTTCTCGCCGTCATCCTCCGGCCTGACCGGAGGATCTTTCCTGGCGCCGTGCCTGTACGGATGGCCCGGTCAGGCAGGGTCATGACGGGGAAGGACAATGGCCCGTTCAAAAGACCGTTAGGATAAGCAAATAAAAATGGATGTTCGGGGGATGGCCAGGCCGAGGCCGTGGACAGCGCCCCTATCCTGCCCGCGGTCCGGCGCGTCTTTCCGGGTGCCACGATCATTCCGGCCGGCGGGGCGCTGTATTTCATCGGGTTGAACAACGCCTTCCACAACTTCACGTCTGAGTGTCCGTCCGGAAACATAGCAAGGCATTTCAGCATGTTGCATGATGTCTGAAGTCGGAAATCCGCTGATATTTGAGTGTAATCAGGGAGTTTTCTGA
>JAYVCG010000240.1:0-5147 GCA_043750075.1 Acetobacteraceae bacterium
GCCGGTCCCTCGGTCCGCACTTCCATGACGATGCCGCCGGAGAAGTCGATGCCCAGATGCAGGCCGGGCCAGAAGAACAACCCCACCGAGGCGGTGGACAGGATCGCCGACACCACCAGTCCGGCGATGCGGCCGCGCATGAACTTGAAATGGGTCTCGTCGGGGGCGAGGCGCATCATGGGTTTGATGAACATGTTCTGTCCTCAGACCGGCAGCAGTTTGGGGCGGACGGCGACATACCAGTGCGACACCAGCAGCCGGGTCAGCATCCAGGCGGTGAACATCGAGGTCGCGATGCCGATGGTGATGGTGACGGCGAAGCCCTTCACCGGCCCCGACCCAAAGGCAAACAGCATCACATGCGACAGGAAGGTGGCGGCGTTGGAGTCGAAGATCGTGCTGTAGGCTTTCTGGAACCCGTGTTCCAGCGCGGCGAGAGGGGGGCGTCCGCGCTTTTGTTCCTCGCGGATGCGTTCGTTGATCAGGATGTTGGCGTCCACCGCCATGCCAAGCGTGAGCAGAATACCCGCCATGCCCGGCAGGGTCAGCGTGGCTTCCAGCAACGACATCATCGAGAGCATCAGGATCAGGTTCACCAGCAGGCACAGATTGGCGAACCAGCCGAACAGCCCATAGAAAAACGCCATGAAGGCGATGACGAACAGGAACCCGGCGGCGAGCGAGATGGCGCCCGCGCGGATGCTGTCGGCGCCGAGTTCCGGACCAATCGTGCGTTCCTCCACCACCGTCAGCGGCGCGGGCAGCGCGCCCGCGCGCAGCAGCACCGCGAGGTCGTTGGCGCTGTTGGCGGTGAAGCTGCCGCTGATCTGGCCGGACCCGCCGGTGATCGGCTCGCGGATCACCGGGGCGGAGATCACCTTGTCGTCCAGCACGATGGCGAAACGCTTGTTCACATTGGCGCGGGTGATGTCGCCGAAGCGGCGGCCGCCGTTGGAGTTGAACTTGAAGTTCACCACCCATTCGCCGGTCTGGCCGCTGGTGCCCGCGCGGGCGTCGGTCAGATCGCCGCCATCCACGTCCACGCGCTTGCGGACCGCGATCCTGCCGCCGCGTTCTTCCTGCATTTGCAGGAACTCCACCCCCGGCGGCGGCACGCCCGCTGTGGACAGGCTGGCCGTCTCATCCACCAGGCGGAAGGTCATGTGGGCGGTCTTGCCCAGAAGTTGCTTGATGCGGTTGGGATCGTCGATGCCGGGGAGTTGCACGACGATGCGGTTGTTGCCCTGTTGCGTGATCTGCGGCTCGATCACGCCGGTCTCGTCGATACGCCGCCGGATGATCTCGATCGACTGTTGCACCGCCGAGGTCGCCCGCGCGTTCAGCGCCACGGCCGAAAGTGTCAGCGTGATCGTGCCATCCGGGGTGCTGGCGATATCGAGGTCGGGCAGGTTGTTCTGCGCGTCCCGCTGGATCAGCGGACGCAGCACGGCAAGCGCCGCCTCGGTCCGGGCCGGGTCGCGCAGGCGCAACAGCACGCGGTTCTGGTCCTGCTGGGCTTCCAGCGCCTGGTAGAAGATCGCGCCGGGCCGCAAAGCCTGCCGCGCGGCATCGACGAGGCTGTCCAGCCGCTCCTTGATGACGGCCTTCATATCGACCTCCATCAGCAGATAACTGCCGCCCTTGAGGTCGAGGCCGAGATGCACCTGACGCCACGGCAGCCAGGTGGCGGGCGAGGGCATCACGTTGGGCAGGCTGAACAGCAGCCCGACCAAACACACGCCAAGGATGGCGAAGGTCTTCAGGCGGCTGAAATACATCATGATCTTGTGTCGCGGGCTCCCTGTGCCTGGGCGCCCCTATGCGCCAGGGGGTTCACGCTTGTCCAGGGGGAAGACGGGAGACGCATGGCCGTTCTCAGGGAAACAGCGTGCCGGGCCGCGGGACCGGCACCTCCAGATGTCCGATCGTCTGGCCGGTTTCGGCGGTGATCATTTCCGCCACCAAACGGCGATGGCAACGGCGATGGTCGCGCTCGAAACACAGCAGGCAGCACCGGTTCTCCACCGCCAGCCCTTTCGCCCGCGCCAGCGCCTCCTGGGCTTCGGACGTTTCCATGTGCGCCTGGAAGATCGGCACCATCCGCTCCGGATGACCGGCCCGCACGGCGTCCCGGCCCGCCTTGGGCGTGCCAAGACGCTGGAGATGCACGTATCGAATCCCTGCCGCGTCCAGCCCGGCGGCGAGCTGGCGCTTCGAGAATCCCGGTTTCCGCGAGGCCGCCACCGCGCGCACATCGAGCAGAAGACTCACTCCGGCCTCCCTGAGCGTGGCCAGCACGGTGTCGATCGTGCAACCCTCATACCCGATCGTGAGAAGTCCTGGCTCCAAAAGTCCTGGCTCCAAAAGTCCGGGCGTCAGCGGCGCGGGCGGCATTGGCCGGTCAACCGTGCGCCAGCCAGTCCTCGATCAGGCGGCGGGCGATGCTGTCGGCGCGCGGCAACTGGAAGCCATGCTGGTCGGCGTGGAGCATTTGGTCGCGGCTGAACCAGCGGGCGTCCTTGAGTTCCTCGGTGTCGATGGTGATCTCCTCGGTCAGACCCTCGGCGTAGAAGCCGAGCATGATGTTGCCGGGGAATGGCCAGGGCTGGCTGGAATGGTAATGGACATCGCCGCAGGTGACGCCGACTTCTTCCAGCACCTCGCGCCGGACGGCTTCTTCCAGGGTTTCGCCGGGTTCGACGAAACCCGCCAGCGTCGAATACATCGCCGCGCGCGGGAAGCGGGTCGAATGGCCCAGTATGGCTTTGTCGCCTTTGTGGACGAGCATGATGACGGCGGGGTCGGTGCGGGGGAAATGCTGCGCCTCGCACGCGGTGCACTGCATCACATGGCCCGAGGATTTGATGTCGCACACGCCACCGCACACGCCGCAGAAACGGTGCCGGGTCCGCCAGTGCATCAGGCCGCGGGCATGCGCCAGCACGGACGCCTCGGGGTTGGGCACGCCCCAGCCGACCGAGCGCAGATCGACGAACGTGCCCACGGAATCGGGCAGCAGCGGCACCGGATCCTCGGCGGCGCTGATGTCGATGGCGAACACGGCCCGATCCTGGTGCAATCCCAGAAAAGCCCAGGGACCGTTGCTCATGCGCAGAGCGGCGGCGGCTTCGCCGGAGAGGTAGACGGCTTCGGGTTTGCCGGAATCCATGCCGCTGACCAGATTGCGGTTGCGCCAGACCGGGACGAACCAGCTTTCCGGGTTGTGCAGTTCCTTCTCGATCCACGCGTGATCCTCGCGCCGCGTGGCGATGCGGTCGAGCGGGGAGGAGGAATAGACGTTGGGGCGGCTGGCCAGGATCAAGGGCACGGGCGGTACTCACTGTTCACGGACGGGACCGTGCCATGGGCGGGGGGAAGGGGCAACGCTCCGCCGCTTCACGCCCCCGCGTCCTCCCGGATCATCGCCGCGCCCTTCTCCCCGATCATGATCGTGGGGGCGTTGGTGTTCCCCGTGGTGAGCGTCGGCATCACCGAGGCATCGATCACCCGCAATCCGCCGATCCCATGCACACGCAGCCGTTCATCCACCACGGCGGATGGTCCCTGCCCCATGCGGCAGGTGCCGACCGGGTGATAAATCGTGTTCCCAAACCGGCGCGCGTAGTCGATCAGCGCCTCGTCCGTGCGCACATCCGGTCCGGGCAGCGTCTCCACCACACTGTGCCGCGCGATGGCGGGGGCGGCGAAAATCTCCCGCGTGAAGCGCATCCCCGCGAGCAGCACCCGCGCGTCATTGGGATCGGACAAATAATTCGGCGTGATGACCGGCGCCGTGGCCGGGTCGGTGGTGCGCGCCATGATCGTGCCGCGGCTGTCCGGACGCACCGGACAGACCGCGACGGTCATGCCGTCTTCCCGTTCGAGCGCGCCGAATTTGCTGGGATCGTAACTGGCGGGGGTGAACAGAAGTTGTAGGTCCGGACTGGCCTTCTCCGGGCTGGAGCGGCAAAAAATCTGTGCGGTGGTGACGCCGAAGGTCAGTGCGCCGCGGCCTTCCAGGAAGAACCGCGCGATTTCCCGCACCAGCCGCGGGCCACGCGCGAGTTTGTTGATGGAAATCGAATCCTTCACCCGATGCGAGACCCGCGCGACATAATGGTCCTGCAAATTACCGCCGACGCCCGGCAGATCGTGTACCACCTTGGCGCCAATCGAACGCAGATGCTCCGCCGGTCCAATGCCGGAAATTTGCAGCAAATGCGGGGAGTTGATCGCCCCGCCGCACAGGATGACTTCCTTCGTGGCCCTTACCTCGACCGTCGTGCCGTTCTGGAGGAACGCGACACCCACGCAATGACGATCCTGGAACAACAACCGCGACGCCAGCGCGTTCGTTTCCACCCTTAAATTACTCCGTCCCTGGGCTTCTTTCAAAAAGGTCTGAGCGGTCGAACCGCGCCACTTCCCCTTGCGGGTCATCTGAGAATAACCAACCCCCTCCTGAACCTTGCCGTTGAGGTCCTTACTGAACGGAAACCCCGCCTCCTGGGCTCCCTCGATGAAACGATGCGTCAGGGGAAGGATCGTGCGGTAATCCTCAACCTTCAACGGGCCGCCCTTGCCGCGCATCTCCGGATCGCCGCCTTGCCGGTAATCCTCTGATTTTTTGAAATAGGGCAGCACATCGTCGAAACTCCAGCCGCGGCAGCCCATTTGCGCCCAACCATCGAAATCGGCGGGATTGCCGCGGACATACAACATGCCGTTGATGGAACTGGAGCCGCCAAGCGTTTTTCCCCGCGGCCAGTGAATGCGCCGTCCGCCGCTGCCCTCGGTGCCCTCCGCGCTGTAATTCCAGTTCACCACTGGATGATGCAACAGCTTCAACATGCCGGCCGGGATGTGAATCCACGGCAGCGTGTCTTTCGGCCCGGCTTCCAACAGGATCACCCGCGCGCCGGTTTCCGACAGCCGGGCCGCCACCACGCAGCCCGCCGAGCCCGCCCCAACGACGATATAATCCGCCTCCATTTTTTAGTCTCCTGTTCGAAACACTGCTTTTCCCGGCACACGCCGGGCGCGCAATTCTTCCGCCACCGTGGCGATCTCCGTCCAGGACTTTTCCACGCCGATCACCGGCCGCACGCTTCCATCCGCCACGAAGGACACCAGAAGCGCCAGATCGG
>JAYVCG010000241.1:0-2752 GCA_043750075.1 Acetobacteraceae bacterium
CTTCATCCTCGCCTGCGCCGTCATTTTGATCTGGGCCATCACCGGCCCTTTCTTTCATTATTCCGATACCTGGCAACTGATCATCAACACAGGCACCACGATCGTCACGTTCCTGATGGTGTTTCTGATTCAGAACACGCAGAACCGCGACATGACGGCCTTGCATCTGAAGCTCGATGAGTTGATCCGGGCGACCGACCAGGCCCGCAATACCCTGATGGTTCTGGAAGACATGACCGAGGAAGAACTGGACCGTCTGAAAACAAGTTTCACACGGCTTTCCCGTGCGAAACCCCAGGATGTGTTGTTGCGGGAGGCGGGTGAGGATCTGGAAACCGCCGGGGAGGAAATCCACCAGGCGAAAGAAAAGCTCGCCGCCGCCGCCAGCCGGGGTTCCTCTGTTCAGGCGTCCTGATCCCGTGGAGAGGCACGACCGGATGCGCCCAGTGCGAAAATCCAGGATTTTGCTTGTGTTGTTCAACGCGGTCTCTTGCGCTGATGACGCGAAGGGGGAACAAAAGCCGCTGGAGAGGGAGAACGCGCCATGATCCACGATCACACCCGATGGGGTCCCGCCGATCAACTCGGGGCTGGCAATCTGCTGACCGCCGAAAAGCGCCTGGAGGCTTTGGCGAGTGTCAAACAGGGCCGCGTCTATGATGTCAGTCACGACATTTTCATGGGCGCGCCCTACATGGCGCCGAACCAGACACCGTTCCTGATGTCGATCTGGGGCTCGTGGCGCGACACCATCAAAAGGCGGCGCAAGATGGGGGCGATGAACGACGCCGGCACCAATCTGGAACGGATCGAAATGACCGTGCATGTCGGCACGCATATCGACGCGCTTGGCCATTTCTCCAAGGGTGACATGCTTTACAACGGCAACCGCGCCGCCGATGTGGTGACGGACTGGGGCCTGGAACGGCTGGGGATCGAGCACGCGCCGCCCATGATCACCCGCGGCCTGTTGTTCGATGTGGCGGGCGCGGATGGCGGGCAGCATTTGAACCCTGGCCGCGTCGTGACGCCCGAGGAACTGAAACGCGCCGCCGATGCTGGCGGGTTCTCGGTCCAGCCGGGCGACATCGCCTTGATCCGCACCGGCTGGGGGCGGTATTTCGGCACCGACAACGCGAAATATCTGGAGGGCGAGCCCGGCATCGACGTGCCCGCCGCGCGCTGGCTGATCGACCAGGGCATCACCGCGATCGGCGCCGACAACATGGCGGTCGAGGTGCTGCCCAATCCCGACAAAGGCATCGCCATGCCGGTGCATCAGTTCTGCCTCGCCGAATGCGGGGTCTATCTGATCGAGAATCTGATGCTGGAGGAAATGGCACGCGACAAGGTGTACACCGCCTGTTTCATTTTGCTGGCGACGAAGTTCCGTGGCGCCACGGGCTCGCCGGTGCGGCCGGTGGCGATGATCTGAGTGCCGCACGCCCCGTCCTTCGTGCCCGCCGCGAGACCGCTTTTCTCACGGGAGGGCACGGAGGCCAGGAGGACGCTGAGAAGAACCGTGCCTTGAAGCAGGGTTTTTCTCAGTGTCCTCCGTTCTTCTTCGTTTCCTCCGCGATGAAGCGGTGCTGATCCAGGGTAGGACGCCGGGGCAGAACCCGCCTCGTGCTGGCTCAGCCCGCGCCGATCGCCACTGAAAGTTTCGGCGGGTTCTTCAGCGTTTGCAGAATGACGCAGTACCGTTCGGTGGTCTGGATCATCCGTTCCAGCTTCGCCGCATCAGCGTCACAGTCGATATCGAAGCGCAACGTCACCTCGGTCAGTCCCACGGGCGCGGCGCGATCGACGGCCAGCGTGCCGCGCGCGTCCCATAGCCCATCGGCGGAAATCTTGCCTTTGTGGATCGTGACACCCATCGCGGTCGCGACCGCGCGCAGCGTGACTCCGGCGCAGGCGACCATCGCCTCCAGCAGCATGTCGGCCGAGCAGGCGAGTTCGCCGCTGCCGCCGCCCGCCTTGTGCAATCCCGCGGTGGTCTCGCCATGCCAGGAGCGCACGGTGCAGGCGATGTCGTTCAATTCCAGCGTTCCCTCCGCGTGCGAGGGGATCAGCGCGGTTTCCGGTTTCTCCCGGTATTGTTGCTTGAGCGGCGTCTGTTTGGCGCGGAGTTCCTCGGCGTTCATGCTGGTTCCTTTTCGATGGTCAGGACTTTTGATGGTCGGGACAGGGTGATGGTTTTGTCAGCCGCGATGGCGCGGATCAGACCGGACGCCGCACACGCGCCGCCGGATGGCTGTCCGGCAGACGCGCGCGCCCAGGCCCGTATAGTTTCTCGCGTAACGTTCCTGGCGCGTATCCGGTTTTATACAGACCTCGGCGGCGGAGTTCCGGCACCACCAGATCGACGATGTCGGTGAATGTCTCCGGCGTCAGCGCGTAGGCGAGGTTGAAGCCATCGACACCGGTTTCGCGCACCCAGGATTCGAATTCATCGGCGACATCCTGATACGATCCAACAATGACCGGGCCGCGCCCGCCGATGCCCGCGTGACGGGCGATCTCATCCACCGTCCAGGAACGATCGGGATCGGCGGTGGTGAAGCCCTCCAGCGCCGAGGTCATGGCGTTCGCGGCCTGGAAGCGCACGGGCTCATTCTTCGGCAGGGCGGAGAAATCCACGCCGGTCCAGCCCGACATCAGCGCCAGCGCGCCCTCCGTGCTGACATGGCGCTGGTAATCGCGGAGTTTTTCCAGCGCCGCTTCGCGCGTCGTGTCGGTGATCACCGTCATC
>JAYVCG010000242.1:0-2910 GCA_043750075.1 Acetobacteraceae bacterium
TGCGCGCCGAAGATCAACCGGCGCAGGGATTTGGAGAACTGATCGCGGTCGCCCGCCGGGCAGACGCAACCGGAGTCCGGGGTGATCAGATGACCCGCCGCGCCGCCATTGGTGACGATGGCCGGGAGGCCGCGTTTCAGGGCTTCGGCGATCACCATGCCATAGCCCTCGTAGTGCGTTGCCAGGGCGAACAGATCGGCGCCGCGCCACGCGGCCTCCAGCGCCTCGCCCGTCAGTTCGCCGGCGAAGGTAACGCGATGCGCGATGTTGAGTTCCTGGACCAGCCCCATCAGCCCATGAGCGTGCGGCACGTCGCGGTCCGGCGATCCCACGATGGTCAAATGCCAGTCGAGGTCGAACAGCCGGGCCAGGGCGCGCAACAACACATCATGGCCCTTGCGCGGGATCAGCGTGCCGATCGACAGCACCTCGCATGTTGGTCCGCCCGAGCCGGTGCCGCGCGGCGCGTCATCGGTGCCGGGCACCACGGAGCGGATGCGGCCGGCGGGGATGTGAAAGCGCGTGGCGAGGGTGTCCGCCGTCATCGGGCTGGTGACGATCAGACGGTTCAGGCGCGGCAACAGGCGTTGCTCGATCTGTTCCAGCCTGGTCTGAATGGTCTCGCTCAGGCCGGTTTCCAGCGAGACGGGATGATGGATCAGACCGGTGGCGCCGCGGGCGGTGAGCGCGTCCTCCAGTCCCTGGAACGCGGGCAGCGCGAGACCGTCGATCACCGGCTTCGTGTCCGGGGGCAGGCGGTCCCACGCGGCGCAGGCGGAATCGCGCGCCAGGTCATCGGCCAGGGGAAACACGCCGGCCAGTTCCACCACATCCACGATGTGACCGGCCGCGCGGGCCTCCGCGACGATGCGGCGGTCATAGCCATAGCCGCCGGACACGGTGTCGAACGGCGCCGGAACGATCAGCGACAGGTGCATGGATCACTCCCATGGACGTTCCCGATGGCCCCCGGATACGCCGGAGGACCATCGGTGCGGGAAAAGTCTCCGGTCAGGTCATGCCCTCGATGACGCCGCCGAACGGCACCCAGGTTTTGCCGTCCCATTTCATCAGTTGCATGGCGCGGATCGGATGAAAATTCGTCGGGCTGGTGTTGATCCTGATGCCAGGAAGCAGGACCGGCAGTTCGAAATCCTTCAGGCCGGACGCCTGCTTCATGATGTTCTCCCGCGAGAAATCAGTGCCGCATTGTTTCAACACCTGATGGATCGTCCTGGCCGCGCCATAGGCGAAGACATAGCTCAGATCGGTCATGTCGGCGCCGGGCAACTGCTTCGTCATGAAGTCCCGCCATTCCTTCATGCCGGGGTCGTTGTCCCAGCGGGGATCGGTGGAATCCTTGATGTAGTTGGTGGTGATCATGCCGATGGCCTTTTCCGGACCGGCGGGGTTCATCACCGTGCCAACCGAAATCGCCACGTTGGTCATGAAGAACACCGGCTTCCAGCCAAGGTCGTGGACCTTGCGGATCGACTGGGCGGCGAATTTCGGAATGGCCGCGACCAGCAGGACATCGGCGCCGGAAGCCTGCAACGTGGTGAGCTGGCTGTCGATCGTCGCGTCCGTCGTTTCGTAGGAGGCCATGACGGTGCGCTTCTCGAACTGGTCTCCCAGCACGTCCTTGACGCCGGCCGGATAATCCTTCCCGAAATCGTCGTTCTGGTAAAGGATCGCGATCTTCGCGTTGGGTTTCTGCTCCAGGATGTATTTGGTGTAGATCTGCGCTTCGGTCCGGTAGCTTGGCTGGAAGCCCATGGTCCAGGGGAAATTCTTGTAATCGCCCCATTTGTCGGCGCCCGTCGAGATGAACAGGTGCGGCACCTTCTTCTGGTTCACATAGCGGTGGATCGCCGAATTGGTCGGCGTGCCCAATGTGTTGAACAGGAAGGCGACCTGATCCTGCTCGACGAGGCGGCGGACCTGCTCCACCGTCTTCGGCGGGCTGTAGCCGTCGTCGAGCGAGATGAAATTGATCTTGCGCCCGCCAATGCCGCCCTGCTCGTTGACCATGTTGAAATAGGCGATGTGCGACTTGCCGATCACCCCATAGGACGAGGCCGGACCGCTGTAGGCGATGGTGTGGCCGATCTTGATTTCCGTCGCCGTCACGCCCGGTGTGTCCGCCGCGCGCGCGGGCAGCAAGGGTGTGGCGAGCAGCGCGGTACCGGCGCTGAGAAGGTCGCGGCGTTTCATGCGTTTGTCTCCCTGTTGGTCCAGGCAGTTTGCCCGAACCGGACGCGGACCGGAAGCGGTCCCGTGCGCTGCGCGGGTCATGCGGTCCGGCGGTGGCGCCGTGCCGTGTTGAAGCCTCCAGAAAGAATCCTTCGCGTCCCCTCCGGCATGGCATCCGTCCGGACGCACCCGCGGAGAATCGCACGGCCCTGATGAATCACGCGATCACAAGTGAGAATTTTCTGTAACGCCGCGGCGTCTGCGCGGTCTCCCTCACAGAACCAGGGGAGACCCTCATGAACCGCATGTCCATGGCTCAGATTCATCGTTTGTTGACCTGGCCCGCCGCGTTTTACATCGCGGGGTTCCGCGCGATGTTCATTCTGCTCTCTTACCGGCTGCTCTCTTACCGGCTGCTCTCTTACCGGGCCGAGGTGAAAACCGCGGCCGAAGCATGGATCACGCGCGCCAGGGAGACCACGCGCGCCAGGGCGGCGAAGGCGTGAAGCAAACGCGCGGCGCCGCCCCCCGCCCCGGTCCCTCCCGCCCCGGTATGGCCGCGCGATGGCCGGGCCGGGGCGGGGCGTTCCCGCGTCCCCTTCCCGCCGGAAGCCGCGACGCCCAGAAGCAGGTCGATCTCGCGCCTGATCCGGCAGCGCGCGCGGTGCAGCAGAACGCGCTGGTTCTCGGCGCTGATCTCCAGCAACAGGCAGGTTT
>JAYVCG010000243.1:0-6469 GCA_043750075.1 Acetobacteraceae bacterium
ACCGCCCTGATCGTCGCCGCCTGCGCCTGGCCGGTGGCCGGGTTCTTCGGCGACCCGCGGCTGGCCCCGGTCCTGCTGGCCCTCGCCGCCTGCGCCCTGGTCACGGCGTTCGAGAACATCGGCACGATCGAGTTCCGCCGCGATTTCGTCTTCGACAAGGAATTCAAACTGCTGCTGCTGCCAAGACTCGCGGGCATCGCCACCACCATCGCCGCCGCCACGCTCTGGCACAGTCACTGGGCTTTGATCGCCGGGATCGCCACGGGACAGGTGCTCGAAACCGGCATGGGCTATGTGATGCACCCCCACCGCCCGCGCCTGACCCTGCGCGCCTGGCGTCCCCTCGCCGCCTTCTCCTTCTGGAGCTGGGCCATCAGCGTCGCCATCATGATGCGCGACCGGGTGGATGGGTTCGTCATCGGGCGGTCCCTCGGGCTGGCCCAGGTTGGGGTTTACACGGTGGGGGCGGAGATCGCGCTGCTGCCCACGCACGAACTGGCGGGACCGCTGAGCCGGGCGTGTTTTCCCGGTTTCGTGGCGGCGATGCGCGCGGAGACGGCAATCGCCGCGACATATCTCCGCATCCTGGCCACCATCGGCCTCGTCACGCTGCCGGTCGCCGCCGGGGTCTCGCTGGTCGCGGCGCCCGCCGTGATGCTGGCGTTCGGCCCCGCCTGGATGGAGGCGGTGCCGGTGGTGCGCGTGCTTGGCTATACCGGCGTGGCGCTGGTACTGGGCATGGTCACGTCCACGCTGCTGTCGGCGCAGGGAGAGTTGCGGCCAGGGTTGGCGATCACGATCGGGTCGATGGCGGTGCGGACGGTGAGCGCCATCGCCCTGGTGGGACCGCTCGGGCTGACCGGGGTGGCGATCGCCCATGCGCTGACGCTGGTGGTGGAGAATCTCGCCTATCTGGCCGTCGCCTTCCGCCGCTTCGCCATCCGGCCCGCCGCGCTGGTGCCGCTGCTGGGGCGCCCGGCCCTCGCCACGCTGGCGATGATCGCGGTGCTGACGGCGTGCGGCCTTGGCGGGGATGTCGCGGCGCCCGCCTGGTCCCTGTGCCTCGCCGCCGCCACGGGCACCACGGTGTATGGCGGCGTGCTTCTGGGCCTGTGGCTGGTTTGCGGGCGGCCGGAGGGGGCGGAACGGGATGTGCTGGCGCTGGTCTGGCGGCTGGCGGGGCGGGGGGGCGGGGGGTGATGGCTCCCCTATGCGTCACGAGAAACTTGTTTTCTGCTCCAGAAATGGGAAAGTGGGATTGAAGTCCTGAAAATTAACCTTCAGATGGCAGAGGAGATACAGGCGGCGCATTGGGTGCGGAGGGTGGCGGCGTGACTCCGCAAAGCCACAATGGCAGGATTTTTTTGCCCTCCCGTAGTTCGTTTATGTATTCCAGTGCCTCGGTATAGCGCATATCACGATACTCCCAGCCTGATGGCGCGTACCCGCCTTCGAAAATTTCCATCACCGGAATATTGAATTTCAATACTTTCGCAATTTCAAAGAGTGGTGTGGCCAGCAGTTTTTCCTTTTTATTGCGCCATGCCGCATCCTCTGGTTTGGTGTCATCGTGCAGATGATTTTTATAGACTTTCCATTCTGCTTCGACCGCGGCGCAACCGTGAAAATCCACCTCGACCAAATTGAGCGCATTCACATGCTCAGGGGATATTCCAACCCGGCGTGCCGCCATTAGTATCCGAAATACAGCAAGGCGCCGATTATATTTCGCACCGGATGTCTCACGCCAGTAGGTAAAGCCCAAAGTAAGCGCAACAGCCAGAACGGGACCAAGGCAGGTTGCCATGGCAATGGCTCATGTGTCAGCCGTAAGGGTCATCACTGCGCTCCAACAGCGTGTTGCGTCACCCGCCGCACCTTAATCTGATCGGCGTTTTTCATCGCCCGCGCCATGTCGTAAGCGGCCTGCATGCGGTGCCAGGCGTCCGCGCCCCCGCCGAATGCCTTGTCGAGCCGGATCGCCATTTCCGGGGAAATCCCGCGCCGTTCGTTCACCAGTTCCGACAACGCGTTGCGTGACACGCCCAGGGCCCTGGCGGCCTCCGTCACGCTGAGGTGGAGCGGTTCGAGGCATTCCTGCCGGACAATCCGGCCTGGATGCGGCGGGTTCTTCATGGGCATGGTCATCCCTCCTAATGGTAGTCAATCAGGTCCACGTCCACGGCGTCGGTTCCTTCAAAGCGCCAGATGACGTGCCAGTTGGCGCGGACGGTGATGGACCAGAAACCACGCAGATCGCCTTTGAGCGGATGAAGGCGGAAGCCCGGCACATCCATGTTTTCCGGCCCCGCCGCCACATCCAGCAGGGCGAGGATGTTCTCGATCTTGTCAAGCATGTCCGCTCCAACCCGTGACGTGTCGCCCCGTTCGTAAAGCCTTTTCAAACCACGATGCCGGAACGCTTTTATCATGCCATGATGTAATCCGTAGCCTTCCGCATGTCAATTAAACTCAGGAGTTAAGGCGAGGATCGCCACGGGAAAAGCCCCGGCATGAAAATATAGTCACCCCCCGTCCCGCCCCGCCAGCCGCCGGTTGAACGCGCGGATCGCCGGGGGACAATCGCCGTATCGTCCCATCGCGTGATCCGCCACCGCGCGTAGAATGGTGAACGCCAGCAGCGCCCGCGACAGCGCGCCGCCATGCCCCAGCGCCTGGCGGAAATCCCAGAACGCGCTGCGCCACGCATGCCAGCGTCCGCGCCGGTCCAGGTGGCGGCGGGCGAACAGCAGCCGGTTGCGGGCGATGAAATAGCGGTAGAGCGGCCCCTCGGTGCCCTGGAAGGAAAGCGCGCCCTTGTGCTCCACGACCGCGTCCGGGATCAGGTAGACGCCGAGGCCCGCGGCGGTGGCGCGGTAACACCAGTCAGCCTCGTCGTAGTTCAGGAAATAATCCTCGGTCAGCGCGCCCACTCTGGCGAGGCCGGTGGCGGTCAGCAGCATCGCGCAACCCTTCACCATCGGCATGCGCGCGGGCGACGCGGGCAAAGCCATCTCGTTCAGGCGTCCGTGCGCCTGGAGCGGCAGATGGGTGCGCGGGTCGATCCAGGCGCCGCCGAACTCGACGTGCTCCGGGTCGTCCGCGCTCACGATCAGGGCGCCGAGGGCGGCGGCATCGGGAAGCGTGTCCGCGGCCGCGGCGAGGCGGGCGAGGGCGTCCGGGCGGAGCGTCGCGTCGTTGTTGAGCAGCAGCACATGGGCGCAGCCGTCGCTCTGGGCGGCGCGGATGCCCATGTTGTTGCCGCCGGACCAGCCGAGATTGGCGCCGGACTGGATCACGGTCAGGCCCAGAGCATTAGCATGGGCATGGGCATGGGCATGGGCGCGCAACCGGGCCTCGGAGCCGTCGGTGGAGGCGTTGTCGACGACGTAGACCCGGAACCGGGGGTGGGTGAGGCGGCGGGTACTGGCGATGGCCTCCAGGGTGTCGCGCCAGCCATTCCAGTTGAGGATGACGATGCCGATGAGAGGAGGTATGGTGGCGGGTTCGGGCATGGTTTCGTCCGGGAGCGTCGCCCGGCCATACGTGCGCCAGGGTGGGATGGGAAGCATGGGGCCGCTCGCATGGGCGATTCGCCGGGCGCGCGGCCCTGACTGTTTCCCTCAAGGCGGTGCCCGGTGAAATCCCGTCCCGGACGCTTGACACCCGGAAACATGGCGATTAGGTAAGGCCCCCTCGGCCAGCCCCAACGTGATTTGGGTGGCCGCCGTTCGCAGGCCATGGATGCACGCGGTGCCGCTCCCCGATCCGGGTGGCCAAGGCCGTATGTCCCAAACAACCCGCGGGGTGCCATCGCATCCTGACGGGTCATCGCTTGTTAAACGGCGGTCATTCACGCATGGGCGCGAGGACCGGACAGAGACAGTTAAGGGTGACGGAAGCAAGATGCCGACCATCAACCAGTTGATCGCCAAGGGGCGGGAACCGCAGAAGACCCGGAACAAGGTTCCGGCGTTGCAGGGCTGCCCGCAGAAGCGCGGCGTCTGCACGCGCGTTTACACGACCACGCCGAAGAAGCCGAACTCGGCGCTGCGGAAGGTGGCCAAGGTGCGGTTGACCAATGGCTACGAGGTCGTCAGCTACATCCCTGGCGAGGGCCATAATCTGCAGGAGCACTCGGTGGTGCTGATCCGCGGCGGGCGCGTGAAGGATTTGCCGGGCGTGCGTTATCACATCCTGCGTGGCGTGCTCGACACGCAGGGCATCGCCAAACGCCGTCAGCGCCGGTCGCTGTATGGCGCGAAGCGGCCGAAATAAGGGGGCGCATCCATGTCTCGCCGTCACCGCGCCGAAAAGCGCGAAATTCTCCCCGATGCCAAGTTTGGCGATGTCGTGCTCAGCCGTTTCATGAACGCGCTGATGTACGACGGCAAGAAATCCGTCGCTGAGGGCATTGTCTATATCGCGCTGGATGTGCTGAAGCGGCGCGGCGGCCCGCAGGCCGATCCGGTGCGCATGTTCCATGAGGCGCTGGACAATGTGAAGCCGGCGGTCGAGGTCCGTTCCCGCCGGGTTGGCGGCGCCACGTATCAGGTGCCGGTCGAAGTGCGCACGGAACGGCGTCAGGCGCTGGCGATCCGCTGGCTGATCGATGCCGCCCGCAAGCGGGGCGAGCACACGATGCAGGAGCGGCTGTCCAATGAACTGCTCGACGCGGTGAACAACCGCGGCTCGGCGGTCAAGAAACGCGAGGACACGCATCGGATGGCCGAGGCGAACAAGGCCTTCAGTCATTATCGCTGGTAGTATCAGCCGGCCAACGCAACGGACCCAAGACCCGGATCCACGGAGAACACGACGATGGGTAAGTCGAAATTCGAGCGCAACAAGCCGCACTGCAACATCGGCACGATCGGCCATGTCGATCATGGCAAGACGTCGCTGACCGCGGCGATCACCAAGGTGCTGGCGGAGACCGGTGGCGCAGTCTACACGGCCTACGATCAGATCGACAAAGCGCCCGAGGAAAAGGCGCGCGGCATCACGATCTCCACCGCGCATGTGGAGTACGAGACCAAGAACCGTCATTACGCCCATGTCGATTGCCCAGGGCATGCCGATTATGTGAAGAACATGATCACCGGGGCGGCGCAGATGGACGGCGCGATCCTGGTGGTGTCCGCCGCCGACGGCCCGATGCCGCAGACGCGGGAGCACATCCTGCTGGCCCGTCAGGTCGGCGTGCCGGCGCTGGTGGTGTTTCTGAACAAGATGGACATCGCCGACCCCGAACTGGTCGAGCTGGTGGAACTGGAACTGCGCGAGCTGCTGACCAGCTACAATTTTCCTGGCGACGACATTCCGATCATCAAGGGCTCGGCTGTCTGCGCGCTGGAAGGCAAGCAGCCGGAAATCGGCCATGACGCGATCCTGGAGCTGATGAAGGCGGTCGATGACTACATCCCGCAGCCGGAACGCGCGATGGACCGTCCGTTCCTGATGCCGATCGAGGATGTGTTCTCGATCTCCGGCCGCGGCACGGTGGTGACGGGCCGGGTCGAGCGCGGCATCGTGCGGGTGGGCGAGGAAGTCGAGATCGTCGGCATCAAAGCCACCGTGAAGACGGTGGTGACCGGCGTGGAGATGTTCCGCAAGCTGCTCGATCAGGGTCAGGCGGGCGACAATATCGGCGCCCTGCTGCGCGGCACGAAGCGCGAGGATGTGGAGCGCGGTCAGGTGCTGGCGAAGCCCGGCTCGATCACGCCGCATACCAAGTTCAAGGCCGAGGCGTATATCCTGACAAAGGAAGAAGGCGGGCGTCACACCCCGTTCTTCACCAACTACCGGCCGCAATTCTACTTCCGCACCACCGATGTGACTGGTGTGGTGCAGTTGCCCGAGGGCACCGAGATGGTGATGCCGGGTGACAACGTGTCGATGGAAGTGGAACTGATCGCGCCGATCGCCATGGATGACGGGCTGCGCTTCGCGATCCGCGAGGGTGGCCGGACCGTGGGTGCGGGCGTCGTCGCCAGCATTCAGGTCTGAGCGGGAAGGTTTTTCTGGCGCCCGGTCCGGTGACCGGGCGCCGGTGTTTTTTTTGGCCACCCGCGATGGGTGGAGGATCAGTCCCGCGACAGCGGGCGGGGGATCGACAGAGCGACGATGGACAACCAGAACATCCGCATCAGGCTCAAGGCCTATGATCACCGTGTGCTTGATAACAGCACCAAGGAGATCGTGAACACGGCCAAGCGTACCGGTGCCCGGGTTCGCGGACCGATCCCGCTGCCGACGCACATCGAGCGTTTCACCGTCAACCGCTCGCCGCATGTTGACAAGAAAAGCCGCGAGCAGTTCGAGATCCGGACGCATCGCCGTCTTTTGGACATCGTGGAACCGACCCCGCAGACGGTGGACGCGCTGATGAAGCTCGACCTCGCCGCCGGCGTGGATGTCGAGATCAAGATCTGAGGCCCAGGGATCAGGTGATGAACAGGCAGCGCAC
>JAYVCG010000244.1:0-4629 GCA_043750075.1 Acetobacteraceae bacterium
ACACGGCGAAAGCGCGTTCGTCAGGATACGCTGGTTTTTCAGGGCGTCCGCCGTTATCACGCCATGAAGCTTCGCACCAATGGTGTGTGATGGGGGTAGTGGGTCAGTCTGGCATTGTCCCGTCATCCCCTGGCCTGGCCAGGGGACGGTCTCACCCGTGCCAGTCTTTGAAAAACCTTGGCGCGGGATACCCTGTCCATCGCGCGCGGCCCGCGCCGCCGGGGGAAGAAGGAAGCGCCATTGCCCAGAGTGCCGAATGCCCAGACCGTTTCCGGCCACGCGCTGGCGCTCGAAAGGGCCAAGGCGCTGTATGGCGCCGGCCGGTCCGTGGAAGCCCGCGGCGTTTGCGAGACGATCCTGACCGGCGATCCAGCGCACCGCGAGGCGCTGTATGTGCTCGGCATCATCCACGCGCGATCGAAGGATTTCGCCGCCGCGCTGCCCGTGTTCCAGGTACTGACCACGCTCGACCCGTCCCACGCCGGGGGATGGTTTCATCGCGGCATGGCGCTAATTGGGCTGGAGCGGTTCGAGGAAGCGGCGGACAGTCTGTATCGCATGACCAGCGCCCGCCCGGACGATGCGATGGGTCATTTCTGGCATGGCTTCGCGTTGACCTGTCTTGGCCGGTACGGCGCCGCCGCGCCGGTCCTGGCGCGGGCGCACGCGCTGGCGCCCGATCACGCGGAGATCCATCTGTCGCACGCCACCACGCTGCTGTGGACCGGGAAGGCCGGGGAGGCGATGCGGCATTACAAGACACTGGCCCATCGCCATCCCGCTTCCCCTCCGGTGCGGTTCAGCGAAGGTGTCGCGCATCTTCTTCTGGGCGAATACGCCGAGGGACTGCCGCTCCACGAATGGCGCGCGAAGCTTGGGAACAACGCCGCGCGGCCGGAGTTCGCCGCGTCCAGCCGCTGGTCGCACGGGTCGGGGCACCAGGGCGAAATCGTGCTGCTGCATGGCGATGGCGGTCTGGGGGACGCGATCCAGTTCTGCCGCTACGCGCACCTGATCGCCGCGGCGGGGGCGGAGGTCCGGCTCGTGGTGCCCGATCCCCTGGTGCGGTTGCTGCGCGGTCTGCCGGGGATTGGCGGGGTCAGCGGCGAAAGCGCGCCGTTGCCGCCGTTCGATGTGCATTGTCCCCTCATGAGCCTGCCGCACGCGTTCGGCGCCACGCTGGAAACCATTCCCGCCACGGTGCCCTATCTGTGGCCCAGGGGGGAGGCGGTGGAGATGTGGAAATTCCGGCTCGCCGGATTGGCGCGGACACGCGTGGGTCTCGTCTGGGCCGCGGGCGCGCGATCCGGAGTGCCGATCGCGGAGGCGTTCAGCCGGCGCAAGTCGATGACGCTGGCGGCGCTGGCGCCTCTGGCCGCGGTGCCGGGGATCGATTTCGTGTCGCTCCAGCTTGGACCGGAGGCGGCGCGGGCGCGGCATCCGCCGCCCGGCCTGACGATTCACGATGTCACGGACCGGATCACGGATTTCGAGGATACCGCGGCGATCATCGCCAATCTCGATCTGGTCATCGCCGTGGACACGGCGGTGGCGCATCTCGCGGGCGCGATGGGCGGGCCGGTCTGGCTGATGAACCTGTTCGACACGGACTGGCGCTGGCTGCTGGATCGTGAGGACAGCCCCTGGTATCCGACGCTCCGTATCTTCCGCCAGCCCGCCTCCGGCGACTGGGCTTCGGTGGCGCGGGCGGTCGCGGCGGCCTTGCGCGCGTTCACGCCGGACCGGAGAGGCGCGTGATGCCTGAGCGGCTGGATCACTTCATGGCGCGGGCCAACGCCGCCTATTACGCGGCGCGCGATCCGTTCGCCGATTTCACCACCGCGCCCGAGATCAGCCAGGCGTTCGGCGAGGTGCTCGGGCTCTGGGCCGCCGTGACCTGGGGATTGCTGGGATCTCCCGCGTCCATCGCCCTGGTCGAGGCGGGACCGGGCCGGGGCACGCTGATGGCGGACGCGCTGCGGGCCATCGCGCGCGCCGCGCCGGGCTTCCGCGCGGCGCTTTCGGTGCATCTGATCGAGACCTCGCCGCGCCTGCGGGCCGCGCAGCGGGACAAACTGGGGGAGGTGGTGTGGCACGACAGCCTCGACACCGTGCCCGAGGGACCGTTCCTGCTGCTGGCCAACGAATTCCTCGACGCGCTGCCGATCCGCCAGTTCGTCCGCCGCGGCACGGGATGGGCCGAGCGTTTCGTGGGGCCGGAGGGGTTCGTCGCGCTACCCGCCGCGTGCGATCCGGTTCCTGGCACGGTGGAAGGTGACATCATCGAACGGTGCGCACCCGCCGAGGCGTTTGTGGCCAGCCTCGCCGCGCGTCTGACCTGGCACGCGGGGGCGGCGCTGGTACTGGATTACGGACCCGAGGTCAGCGCGACGGGCGACAGTCTCCAGGCCATCGCGAACGGACAGCCGGTGGACCCGCTGAGCGCGTCTGGCACCGCCGATCTGACCGCGCATGTGGATTTCGCGCGCCTCGCGGCGGTGGCGCGGGCGGCGGGCGGCGCGGCGCATGGGCCGGTGCCGCAAGGCGTGTTCCTCGCGCGTCTGGGCCTGGCCCAAAGAACCAACCAGCTCGCGCGGCACCAGCCGCCTGGACGGGCGGCGGCGATGATGGAAGGCGCGCGGCGGCTGATGGAGCCGGATCGCATGGGGCGTCTGTTCAAGGCGATGGCGCTGACCCCGGTTGGCATGGAAAGTCCGCCAGGCTTTGGGTGATGGGCTTGATGGTGCCGGGCACGGCAGGGTGAATGCCTGAAGGGCAGTCAAGGGCCAGGGAGAGAGGGTGGTGGGGAAAGAAGTTTGGCCGCGGATGAGGCGGACCGGGCGCACGGACCGTGCCACCGCTCAGGAAAATCAGCGGTCATCCGCGACATCCGCGGCCAAATTTCTTTCCCTCAACCGCGCCAGTCTTCTCTCCTGAAGCCTGGAAGGGTGGTTCTTTCGGGCGATCCTCGCCGGACGCGGTGAACACACCTGATCCTGGTTCATCGAACGAGCATTCCTTCATGGAAAATGTAAGGACTCACCCATGGACGCAGCGATCACCAGCAAGGGTCAGACAACGATTCCCAAGGCGATCCGCGAGCATCTGCGATTGAAACCGGGCGGCCGGGTAAAGTTCTTCGTGCATCCGGATGGCGGTGTAGTGCTGCCGGTCTCGGCTCTGCGCGGCATGGTGCGGTCCCCCGCGTCCTCCACCACCATCGAGGACATGACGGAGGCGGCGGCGGATGGGGCGGCTTCCGGCGGGTGATGACCGGGCTCGATACCAACGTTCTGTCTTAGGCGACGCGCAAAAACTACCGAATCGTATGAGGCCACGCGACCAAGAATTTTGACAAGGGAGATTCCGGCGCGGGCAATGGTTTCATAGACTCCCGTGATGATAGACACATCAGCGATTCGTGAACGGTTCACGGCGGTTGGCCGGGATCTGAATGAACGGTCTCGCCGCCTCCTGGCGGCGGTGGAGGCCAAAACGGCCGGCCGCGGCGGGATCGCCGCGGCATCGGAGGCGACGGGGATCGCACGCAGCACGATTGGCCGGGGGTTGAGGGATCTGGCCGACCCAGGCTCGCTGTCCGGTGCGGTGCGACGGCCTGGTGGCGGCCGTCCGGCACTGACCGGGACGGACCCAACCCTTCTTGAAGACCTGCGCCAATTATTGGAACCCGCGACGATGGGCGATCCGATGCGTCCGCTGATGTGGGTATCGAAAAGCCGCGCGAAGCTGGCGGCGGCGTTGCGCGGGATGGGGCACACGATCTCGGAGAGCGGCATTCCCAAACTATTGACGTTGCTGAAGTATCGTCGGCAGGTGAACCGCAAGACCCTGGAAGGCAGCCACAACCCCGACCGCGATGCTCAGTTTGAGCACATCAACGCCGCCGTGCTTGCCACGCAGGTGGCCGGCCAGCCGGTGATTTCGATCGACACGAAGAAGAAGGAACTGATCGGCCCTTACAAAAATGGCGGCAGCGACTATCGCCCGGAAGGCTGCCCCGACAAGGTCAACATGCATGACTTCGCTGACAAGTACCTTGGCAAGGCCATCCCTTATGGCATCTATGACATCGCCGCCAACAATGGTTGCGTGAGCGTTGGCATTGACAACGACACGGCGCAGTTCGCGGTCAATTCGATCCGGTGCTGGCTGGATACGATGGGCCACGAACGCTATCCTGGAATGAGTCGGCTTATGATCACGGCGGATGGCGGCGGTTCCAACGGCTCACGCGTACGCCTGTTCAAGGTTGAACTTCAAAACCTGGCCAACGAAACCGGCCTGATGATTCAGGTATGCCATTACCCGCCAGGAACCTCGAAGTGGAACAAGATCGAGCACCGGCTGTTTTGCCACATCACCCAGACCTGGCGGGGCAGGCCGCTGCTCAGCCGCGAAACGGTGGTCGAACTGATCGCGTCCACCACGACCACGACCGGCCTGACGGTCCGATGTGAGCTGGATACAAGGAGCTATCCGAAGGGTATCAAGGTCAGCGACGCGGAGATGAAGACCCTCAATATCAAGGGGGACCAATTCCATCCGGAGTGGAACTATACCATATCGCCGAGAGCACCGATCTGAAGCGGTAGTTTTTGCGCGTCACCT
>JAYVCG010000245.1:0-5769 GCA_043750075.1 Acetobacteraceae bacterium
AACAAGGGCATCGGCGATGCTGAAATTGACCCTGGCCCATCAGACCATGTTCGCCGATCTGATCCAACGCTGCCAGGATGCCACATTCGACGAGCAATATCCTGAGGGCGGGAGCTTCGTGCGTCACACCCGCGGCGAGCGGGCCTATTGGTATTATGTGCCCAATACCCGTCTCGACCCGAAACGCGGGCATATCTATGCCGGGCCATGCGACGACCCCGAGATCGAAAAACGGGTGGCGGGGTTCGGTTCGTTGAAGGTCAACTACCAGGAGCGCCGGACGCTGGTATCGTCCTTGCGCGCCACCGGTCTGCCGTCTCCCGACCGCACGAGCGGCGATGTGGCCGAGGCATTATGGAAGGCGGGCTTCTTTCGCCTGCGTGGCGTGCTGGTGGGGACGGTCGCGTTCCAGACTTATGCCGGATTGTTGGGTGCCAGGCTGGCGGGTGCGGCGCTGATGACCAGCGACATGGATGTCGCGCAATTCCATTCCATCTCGCTGCTCGTGGGTGACACGACACCCCGCATGGAAGATGTATTGAAAACGGTCGATGCCACTTTCAGGCCGGTTCCGCATTTGAGCGGTCAGCCACTCCCGGCGGCCTACGTGAACGACAAAGGATACCGGGTGGAGTTCCTGACGCCGAACCGGGGAACCGACGAGAACCAGGGCAAACCCGCGCGCATGCCCGCCCTTGGCGGCATGGGGGCGGAGCCGTTGCGTTATCTGGATTTTCTGATTTACCAACCCGTGCATTCAGTGCTTCTGCATAAGGGCGGTATCCCCGCTTCCGTTCCGGCACCGGAGCGTTTCGCTGTCCACAAGTTGATCCTGTCGTGCCTCAGACGTTCCGATCCAAACGGCTATGCCAAGAGGAACAAGGATCTGATGCAATCAGGGGTTTTAATCAACACAATGGCCGAAGACCGGCGCGGGGAAGACATCGGTTTCGCATGGATGGAAGCCTGGGCGCGTGGCGCTCACTGGCGCGGGCATCTGGTGGAGGCCGTCCGGAAACTGGATATCAGAACCACTCATGCGTTGATGGCCGCCATTACCTCCGCCTGCGCGGCCATTGGGGAAAAGCCTGAAGAGTACGGGTTCACCGAAATAAGACGATAAACGTTTCGTCACACCCCCGCCCGCACCCTCACCCCATCCGTCCGCAACTGCCCGCACGCCGCCAGAATATCCTGCCCCCGCGGGCGGCGCACCGGCGAGGCATACCCCGCGTCGTTGACGATCTTCGCGAACCGGTCGATGGCACCCCGGCTGCTGCGTTCATACTTCGTCCCCGGCCACGGATTGAACGGGATCAGGTTCACCTTCGCCGGCATCCCGGCGATCAGCCGCACCAGTTCGCGCGCGTCGGCTTCGGAATCGTTGATCCCCTTCAGCATCACGTACTCGAACGTGATGCGCCGCGCGTTGGAGGCGCCGGGATAGCGGCGGCAGGCGGCCAGCAACTCGGCGATCGGATATTTGCGGTTCAGCGGCACCAGCTCATCGCGCAGATCGTCGCGCACCGCGTGCAGCGACACCGCCAGACACACGCCCAGTTCCTCGCCCGCGCGGTCCATCATGGGCACGACGCCGGAGGTGGACAGGGTGATCCGCCGCCGCGACAGGCCGATCCCTTCATTGTCCATGATGATCTTCATCGCCTTGGCGACATTGGTGTAATTGTACAGCGGCTCACCCATGCCCATCAGCACGATGGTGGACAGCAGCCGCGGCGTATCGCCCTTGGGGCTTGGCCACTCACCATACGAATCCCGCGCGCCCATGAACTGCCCGACGATCTCGGCGGCGCCGAGGTTGCGCACCAGCGTCTGGGTGCCGGTGTGGCAGAACCGGCAGGACAAGGTGCAGCCGACCTGGGAGGAAATGCAGACGGCGCCGCGATCCTCATCGAGGTCGGGGATGTAGACCGTCTCCGCCTCCTGCCCGTCGCGGAAGCGGAACAGGAATTTGCGGGTCGCGTCGGTGCTGGTTTGCACCAGCGCCGGTTCCGGGCGGCCAATGACGAACCGCTCCGCCAGTTTTTCCTGGAGCGGACGCGCGATCGTGGACATGCGGGAAAAATCGGTGACGCCCTGGTGATAAATCCAGTGCCAGAGCTGCTTGACCCGGAACGGCGCCTCGCCAATGGCGGTCATCTCCGCCGCGAGTTCCTCCCGCGACAGGCCGACAAGCTCGCGCCGCCCATCCGGCGTGGTCACGCCGGGCGGATCGAATTTGGCGGAATGGGCGAGGATTTTCTCCCGCTCCGCCGCCGTCAGGGTCAGGTCTACCGGCTGGGACATGCTTTGCTGACCGCCGCGTAGGCGGCCTTGAAACCTTTCAGACTGAAGGTGTCGATGATCTTCGCCTCGCGCGGGCCGGGCGAGCGGGCGATGGCGCGGCCCGAGGATTCAAAGGCGGTGACGGCGGCGCGGCCATTGCGGGCGAAGGCATTGCGTTGCGCGGTATAGAATTCCAGCCCGGTCTGGTCCGCCTGCACGATCACGGCGGCATTGGGGGCGAAGGCGAACCCCGCCTCCAGCGCCACGGCGTCGCGGCCCGAGGCGCGCTGAGTCACGGTCAGGATCACCTGACCGCGTCCGGTCAGGGCGGGAACGGAGCTTTGCGCGCGGGTGAACGCATAACAAACCATCTGCCCGGCTTCCTGGTGGGTCGCGGCGGTCCAGTCGTCGAATTTGCCGATCGACTTCGGCCCGCCGGTCTTCTTCTCGACCGGAGCGGGGGGTTTTTTCTTCGGGGGAGTCTGCGGAGCTGGCTGGGATGGCGTCTGGGGCGCCGGTTGCGCCAGGACAGGCGCGACGCGTGGCGCGGAGACAAGCGACAGGGACAGGCCCGCCAGGATAAGGGCGCGGGAGATCATGGGGGCGCGGAAGATCATGGGCGCGATACCTAAGGCCCGCGGCCAGGCGAAACAAGCGCGCCTGGTCCCGCGTGAGGTGAAAATCCCTTAAGGTGGCGCGATGACCGATCTCACCGACGCCCGCCTCGCGGCCCAGTACGAGGCTTATCCGTATCCGCGCCGCGATCCGCGCGATGAGGCGAAGCGCCTGATCGTCGGCAGTCCCGGCCATCTGCATGAAATCGACCATTGGGTGTTCGGCGGCTCGCGGCCCGCCGCGCGCCCGCTGCGGGCGTTGATCGCGGGCGGCGGGTCGGGCGACGCCACGATCATGCTGGCGCAACAAATGACGCGCGAGGGACGGGCGGGGACGGTGACATGGCTCGATCGCTCCGGAGCCGCGTTGCAGGTGGCGCGGGCGCGGGCGGCGGCGCGGGGACTGACGAACATCGTGTGGGAGCAACGCTCGTTACTCGATCTCGCGGCGTCCGGACTGGGCTTGTTCGACTACATCGATTGCTGCGGCGTGCTGCATCATCTGCCCGATCCGGCGGCGGGGGTGCGGGCGCTGGTCTCGGTGCTGGCGCCGGGCGGCGGGATGGGGCTGATGGTCTACGCGCCGCACGGGCGCACCGGCGTTTACATGATCCAGGAGGCGCTGCGGCTGCTGGCTCCGGTGGAGGAGGAACCGGCGGCCCGGCTCGACACCGCGCGGCGGGTGATGAAGCATCTGCCGGAGACCGCCTGGCTGCGGGCCAACAAAAGCGTCAGCGATCACCTGAACGGCGGCGACGCGGGCCTGTACGACCTGCTGCTCAATCCCCGCGACCAGGCGTTCACCGTGCCCGCGCTGCACGCGCTGCTGGCCGGGGCCGGTCTGGACATCGCCTGCTGGGTCGAGCCGATTCGCTACGATCCGCTCCCCCTGCTGCCGGACCCCAGGCTGCGGACCCGGATCGCGGCCTTACCCCCGCTGGAGCGCGCGGCGCTGGCCGAGTCGCTGGCGGGCAACATCGCCGCGCACATCGTTTATTGCACGCGCGCCACCGAGCCGCCGCGGCGCGCCGATCCCCTGCGTCCGGACGCGGTGCCGCTGTGCCGCGAGATCAGCGGCGAGGATCTGGCCAGGGGCATTCAGGCCAACAACACGCTGTTCGTGGGTCTGGACGCGCTGCGGGTGCCGGTGCCGGTGCCGCCAATGGCGGGCGCGATCCTGCGGCTAATCGACGGCAGGCGTCCGGTGGGGGAGATCGGCGCGCTTCTGGCCGCCCGCGGCGCCAGCGCCCAGTCGTTTGAACGGGCATGGGCGGAGATGTTTCCGGCGCTGGAGCGGATCAACCGGCTGCTGCTCGCGGCGCCGGTGGAGAGGATGCCGCCGCCTTCTCCGCCATCTGGCGCATGATGGCGGTGGTGGAGGGATCGGCGGGGAAGAACGACTCGATCGCCAGTTCCGACAGCGTGATGTCCACCGGCGTGCCGAACACGGTCGTGGTGCTGAAGAAGGACAGCGGCCCCTGGATCGTCGCCAGCCGGAACGGCACCGCCACCTGTTCATGATCCTGCGGCTTCGCGCGTCCCGCCGGGCCTGGCGGCAGCGGGTAGTCGCGCACTTCCTCCACCAGGTCGCGTAGCGTCAGATCGCCGGTGATTTCGATCTGATGCTGCAACCGGGCCACCACATGAGCCCGCCATTCCACCAGATTGATGATACGCGGCGCGAGGCCGGCGGGATGCAGGCTGAGCCGGATGACGTTGACGGGTGGCACCAGCAACAGCGGATCGACTCCGGCGATGAGGTTGGCCACTGCCTTGTTGGCCGCGATCATGGTCCAGTGCCGGTCCACCGCCAGGGACGGATTGGGCTCATGCACGGACAGGATCAGATCGATGCTCTGGCGTGCCAGACGGAAATCCTCATCGTCCAGCGACCGCTCATGATAACTGGGCGCGTGCCCGGCGGCGTGGAGCATGACATTTCTGTCCCGCAGCGGCACGGCGAGCTGGTCCGCCAGATGCAGCAGCATTTCCCGGCTGGGTTTCGCGCGTCCGGTTTCCAGGAAACTGAGGTGTTTCGTGGAAATCTCCGCGTCGCAGGCGAGGTCGAGCTGGCTGAGCCGGCGGCGCTGGCGCCATTCCCGCAGCAGGTCGCCAACCGGGCGATTGATGGAAGTCATGCCACAATCATAGCGTGTTCCAGGCCTTGAGAACAAATCATCTTGCCATTAATCATCCGGTTATCTTCCCTGAAGCCACCCCGGCTTTTGAACCCCAGGCTTCATGAACAGCAATCACGAGGTTCCCCCATCATGACCGGACGGCGTGTGATGACTGTCTATGGCGACTACAAAAGCCCTTACGCCTATCTGGCGAAAGACCTTGTGCGCGCCCTGGGGGCCGATCATGCGGTCACGATCGAGTGGAAACCCTATATTCTTGATATCCCACAGTATCTGGGTTCCGCGCGGGTTGATGAAACGGGCCGGGTGCTGGAGGAGAACCGCAATCCCCACCAATGGCGGCGGGTGCGCTACAGTTACATGGACTGCCGGCGGCAGGCGCGGAAACAGGGGCTGGTTATCCGGGGCACCCAAAAAATCTGGGACTCGACCCTGGCCGCGGCGGGCATGCTGTTCGCCCAATACCAGGGTGAGGCGATATTCCAGCGTTACCATGACACGGTCTTTGAACGCTTCTGGCGGCGGGAACTGGACATCGAATCCGTGTCCTCCATCACCGCCGTCCTCACCGAATCGGGTGCCGACGCCACCTCCTTCTCCTCCTGGACCGGCACGGGCCGCGCCGAAGTGGCCCGCATCTCCCGCGAGGCGGAGGCGATGGGCGTGTTCGGCGTGCCCAGTTTCATCCTGGACGGGGAACTTTACTGGGGACGCGAACACCTGCCGGA